>DATDKB010000488.1:0-2838 GCA_036520255.1 Rubrobacter sp.
GGCTATTCAATCCCTAGAGACGGACTGGAGATTCCTTATGGGCGGTTCTTTCAAGATAGGACGATTCTCGGGCATAGACGTGAGGGTGCACTGGACCTTCTTGCTGCTCCTGGCTTTTTTCGCCTTCGTCGGCTACCAGACATCGGGTACTCTGGGCGGGGCGCTCACGCCGATAGCCGTGATAGTGGCGCTGTTCGTCTGCGTGCTGTTGCACGAGTTCGGCCACTCCCTCGTGGCCCAACACCTCGGCATCGAGATTCGAAGCATAACGCTCCTGCCCATAGGCGGGGTCTCCAATCTGGAGTCCCTCCCCGAGAAGCCTTCCGATGAGGTCAAGATAACCCTCGCCGGTCCCCTGGTAAACGTCGTGCTGGCCCCGATCTTCTTCGGTGTTGGCCTTCTGCTCGGGGCCGAACCTCGCATGCCAACCGACCTGTTCACGGGCATCGGGTCAGTGGGGCAGTTCTTCTTCTATCTGGGTTATCTGAATGTAGTTCTGGCGGTCTTCAACCTCATCCCCGCCTTTCCCTTGGACGGCGGGCGCGTGTTGCGGGGAGCGCTCGCGACCCGCCTGGGAGCACCCCGTGCGACGGAGATCGCTGCGAGGGTAGGGCAGCTCTTCGCCTTCGCCTTCTTCCTGATAGGACTGCTCGGTGGCAACTTCCTTCTCGCCCTCATCGGCGTCTTCATCTTCTTCGGCGCGAACGGAGAGGCACAGATGGTCAGGCAGCGGGAGACGACGCGCGGATTGACCGTCTCTGAGGTCATGGGTACCAAGCCCCGCACCGAAACCGTTACGCCTTACCACACCTTCGGACAGGTCCTGGACTCGGTCATCCACGGCTACCAGGAAGACTTCCCCGTCGTGGACGAGAGCGGGAAGCTCGTTGGCATGATCACGCGTGATGAGATCATGGCCGCGGCCCACTCCCCTGAGAGGTACTCCAGCGTGCGTGAGCTGATGAAGACGAATATCCCCACGATCTCTTCCCAGGCTGACCTATTCGAGGACGCTCTTCCCATCCTGCAGCAGAGTGGCCTCAGGGCGCTGCCGGTCACCGAGAACGGAGTGCTCGTTGGCATGCTCACCATCGAGGATGTCGGCCAGGCCAGTCTGCTCGGGCCGCTACCGAGGAAGACTGGCGCCACTGCATGACGGACGAGAAAGCGAGACCCTAGGAGGCAACACGAGGAGCACGAACCCGCAGGATGGATCCCGGCCCACCGTCGGCAAGGAGGGCCCCATGACCGATAACGCCCTCAAGCCTACCGCCCCGGTGATCCCGGAAGCAACCCGGTGGCTCGCGTTGGGCGCCGTCGCCGGCCCGGTTCTGTTCACGCTCGCCTGGTTCGTACTCGGCTTCCTGAGCCCTGGATTCACTAACTTCGGTACCGTGATCGAGCCCTACTCGCCCGTGAGCCAACCTATCAGTGGCCTGGGATTGGGCTCTACGGCACCGTTCATGAACACAGCCTTCGTGCTCAGCGGGATCCTGCTCATGGCCGGCGTGATCGGCGTCTTCCAGACAATGACAGCGAGCGGCCTGCCTGCGGCACGCTGGGCTTGCGCGGCGCTGCTCGCGCTCTCGCCTCTTGGTCTCGAGATCGCCGGGATCTTCACCCTCGAAGATCCCCTTCCTCACCTGATCGGCTTCCTCTTGACCACCGGGACGCCTGTACTGAGCTTACTGGCCGCGGGATTCTTTCTGCGCGGGATGCCGCGCTGGCGGCGGTTCGGCACCTGGCTACTCCTGGGCAGTCCGCTAACGCTCCTGCTGGTGGTTCTCTTCTTTTTGACGTTAGATCAGGCCGCGATCGCCGCTGGGGACGGAGTGGCTGGGCTAACGCAGCGCATACTGGCCGTCGAAGTCCTGGCCTGGTTCGTAGCCATGGGCTGGCTGGCCTTCCGCCGCCCGTAGCGGCTCGGCCACGTGTCTGACCCAAGGAGCCGCGCTCCGCGGCTAATGAGTACGCTAGAGTACAAGCGAAACACCGAGGAGGCATAGAATATGAGCGAAGGGTTCTTCTCCAGAGGCTTCAGGAGCCAGGATACGGCGTTGCCTCCCGGGCAGTACCTGGTGGATGGGTTTCCGGTGCTCTCTGCCGGCCCGACACTGCACACGCCGCTTGAGGAGTGGGACTTCTCCATAGTCGGAGAGATCGACGAGCGATAGAGGTGCGTTTGCCGTAATAGCCCATATCGCGAGCAAACCCAACCAGAAAGGATGAGACGCGATGGCTTACGAGTTGCCGGCACTGCCCTACCCCTACGACGCTTTGGAGCCGTACATAGACGAAAGCACCATGAGCCTCCACCACGAGAAGCACCACGGTACCTACGTCGCCAACCTCAACGCTGCGCTCAAGAAGCACCCCGAAGCAGACCCTGGCAACGTGGATGTCCTGATCGCCGAGCTCGACTCCGTCCCCGAGGATATTCGCACCGCCGTCCGCAACAACGGCGGCGGGCACGCTAACCACTCGATGTTCTGGCGATTGCTGGCCCCGAGCTCCGGCGTGGGCGGCGACGGGGATCTCGACGAGGACCTCGCGGAGGCTATCACCCGCGGTTTTGGCTCGCTCGAAAGCCTCCAGGAGCGGTTCGCCGCGGCGGCGGCACCCGGGGCACTGTTCGGCTCGGGCTGGGCGTGGCTGATCGTCAATCCAGACCGCTCGCTCTCGGTAGAGACGACGGCCAACCAGGACTCGCCGCTCATGGAGGGCAAGACGCCCGTGCTGGGGCTGGACTTGTGGGAGCACGCCTACTACCTCAAGTACCGGCACCGCCGCTTGGAGTACATCAACGTTTTCTGGAACGTGGTGAACTGGCGAGAGGTG
>DATDKB010000489.1:0-2445 GCA_036520255.1 Rubrobacter sp.
CCCGTAGCCTTGCCGAAGATGTCCCAGAGCGCGATGTCCACGGCCGAGTTGCCCCTCGTCTCGACCCCGCTGCTCTGGTAGCCGAGGTAGCCGTAGAGCTGGTCGGCGTGCCAATCGATACGCAGGGGGTCCTTACCAAGCAAGTGGGGTGCGATCGTCTCGTGTACGTAGGCCTCGACGGCCCGGGCGCCGAAGAAGGTTTCGCCGAGACCCACGAGACCCTCGTCGGTATAGACGAGAACAAAGAGCACGTTCGGGAATTCCTCAAGGCGCAGCGTTTCGATTCGGGTGACTATCATGCGGGTGCCTTTCGGAACGGATCCACTCCTCTTACACAGACGCCCTCTCGTGCAAATCGGCTTCTATTTCCTCGAGGCTGCGTCCCTTCGTCTCGGTGACGAAGGAGCGGACGAAGAAGAGCGCCGCCACCCCTATAAGGGCATACCCCACGAACAGCCAGCCCAACCCCAAAGCGTCGAGCAGGACCGGGAAGGTCAAGGAAACAACGAAGTTCGCGCCCCACAGCAGGACCGTCGCCACCGCCATGGCCGAGCCCCGCACCTTGAGCGGGAAGATCTCTCCGAGCATGACCCAGACGATGGGTCCCCAGCTGACCGCGAAGGCGGCGATAAACAGAGCCAGGCACACAAGCGTTATGATGCCCACCGGACCCACGCCAGTCGGTGCGGGCAGGAGCAGCGAAGTAAGCCCCAGGACGGAGAGGCTCAAAGCCATGCCGGCGGCGCCGGCGAGCAGGAGCGGCTTGCGCCCGGCCCGGTCTATGAAGCGTATGGCAACCAGAGTCATCGTCACGTTGATCACGCCGATGCCGGCGTTGGCGAGGATGGCCGCCGAGTCGCCGAAGCCCACGTTGGTGAGGGTCGTAGGAGCGTAGTAGATGATGGTGTTGATCCCGACGATCTGCTGGAAGATGGCGAGCCCCATACCCACCAACAGAGCGGGCCTCACCCAGGGTGCCAGGAGTTCCCTGAGGCCGCCCTCTTCTTGACTCTCAACGCGCTTGATGTCGTTCATCTCGGCCTCGACGGCCACTTCGTCTCTGGTCCGCCTCAGCACCTCCCTGGCTTCCTCATCCCGATCCTTGCTCACGAGCCAGCGGGGGGTCTCCGGCATGAAGAGCATCCCAAGGAAGAGAAGCGCGGAGGGGACCACGGCCAGCCCGATCATCCAGCGCCACGCCCCGGCCCCTGCTAGCGCCGAGTTGGCTATGTAGGCGACGAGTATTCCCGTGACTATCATGAGCTGGTTGAGGGAGGCTACCGCCCCACGGATCTCGGTTGGGGCTACCTCCGCCAGGTAGAGCGGTACGGTGAGGGAAGCGGCCCCGACCGCGAGTCCCAACACCACCCGGAAAAGCACCAGCATGACCGCGTTGGTCGCGAGCGCCGCGCCGATCGCTCCCGCGGCGAAGACGAGGGCCGCCACTAGTACGAGGCGGCGCCGGCCCGTGGCGTCGGCTATCGGCCCCGCAAAGGCCGCGCCGATCATCGCACCCACCAGGAGCGAGCTTACCACCAGCCCGCTCATGAACGGCGAGAGCCCGAGGTCCTTGTTGATGAACAGGATCGCACCCGCGATCACCCCGGTGTCGTACCCGAAGAGCAACCCTCCAAGGGCGCCGAAAAAGTAAACCAACTTGTTGCTGCCGACCCTGCCTACTTCCGCAGACTGGCTAGACATGAACCGTCACCTCCGTACTCCCTTTCCCATTTCGTGTCCCTTCTTGCGCAGCTACTCCGGCTTCCGATAGCTTCGCTTACGACCTCCTCCTGTGACCTACCATTTCCCAGGCTCGCCTCCCCAAGTGGCGCTTCATGAAGCCTCCCATGAAACCTCTTGGTCGTCACCATCGGCCTCGACCGCCACGTCCAGGAGCTCATCTAGCGTTACGCCAGGACCGAGGAGGCGCTCGAGTTCCCTCTGGAATACACCGTGCAGGCTTCGGTCGAAGTCGTCCCCGTAGAGCCTCTCGGCGATCACCAGATGACCGGCCATCGACGAGCGGGCGCGTTCCCCGTCCCCATGGCGGATGGCCTCATAGATCTCACGGTGGTATGGCACCCCGGCACGGGAGACGGTCGGGTCCCCCAAAGACCGTAGCATCAGCTGGACGACGAGGCCCCTGATCGAGCCGTACATCGTCTCGACCACCGGGTTGTGCGCGGCCCGCACGACGCTCATGTGAAACACGATGTCGTAACGGGTCTTGTCTACCAGGTCGGCGCTGTGTTCGAAGCGCGTGAGCGCCAGCTCCATGGCACCGAGATCCCCGCTCCCGGACCGCCCCGCCGCCAGAAAAGCCGCCTCGCACTCGATCATCTTGCGGGCCTCCACAAGATCCCGCGGGGTAACGTGCTGGCGTCGGTAGAAGGCTTCGAGTGGGCCCGCCAAATCACCCGCTCGCGGTCCACGGGCGTACGCCCC
>DATDKB010000490.1:0-3764 GCA_036520255.1 Rubrobacter sp.
ACGGAGCTCAAGGAAAAGAAGCACCGGGTCGAGGACGCGCTCTCCGCGACCCGCGCTGCCCTGGAAGAGGGCATCGTGCCAGGCGGTGGCGTGGCCTTCCTGCACGCCCAGCAGCCCGTGGCCGACCTGCTCGACGATCTCGACGGTGACGAGCGCACCGGCGCCAGGATTATCCACCGCGCGCTGGAGGAGCCGATCCGTCAGATCGCGCGCAACGCGGGTGCCGACGGCTCCATCGTGGTCGATAAGGTTCGCACCGAGGGTGGCAACATGGGCTTCAATGCCCTCGCTGGCCAGTATGAGGACCTCATCGCGGCAGGCGTAACCGACCCGACGATGGTCTCGCGCTCCGCGCTGCAGAACGCGGCCTCCATCGGCAGCCTTATCGTGACCACGGACGTTATCGTGGCCGAGCCCGAGGAGGACATGCCCGCTATGCCCGCAGGCGGAATGGGCGGCATGATGTAAGAAGCTCTACTTTAGAGCTTCCACAGCGGCGTCCCCTTCGGGACGCCGCTTTTTCATGGACGTAACGCTTTCTGTTTCGCGGGGGTCTCAGAGGGTATATATTGCGGCAAGCTGGCCACCGGGCAAGCTGGCCACCGATAGACAGGGAGCGGGGTGAGGGAGGATAAATAGAGGACTAGCTATATTGATCGTCGTCCTGGTGATGATCCTTCTGGTTGTGCTCGCGTTGCAGTTCGTTACTTAGGGAAAGCAACCTAACGAGGGAGGTGAGAACGTGCGGGGTGGGCTCATACCGATACTTGTGGTCATCATTTTGATCATCGTGATCTTGCTTTTGCTCTCGCGGCTCCTCTGAAGAGGTAGCCCTATCCGGGGTCTTCGGGAAGGCTGACGAGTGAGTACAAACAACCTGGTTACCATCATAGTGGTGGTTATCATCGTGATAGTGGTACTGGGGCTTCTAGGGTTGATACCGACCTTCTAGGGCCGACCTTCTAGGGCCGACCCCCTGCTTGACCGCGGCGGAGGTCGCAGTGTAGCATAGCGCCATTGCGACCTCCGGCAGAAAAACGTATCGGGGCCCACGGAGTTAGTTCTCTGTGGGCCCCGATACGTCTGCATAGAACCACAGGAAAGGAACCCCGGAGCAGACATGGATATCGAGATAGGTAGAGGCAAGACCGCCCGCAGGGCCTACGGGCTCGACGAGATCGCCATAGTACCAAGCCGCAGAACCCGCGACCCAGAAGACGTGGACATCTCCTGGTCTCTGGGCAACCTGAACCTGGACCTGCCCTGCCTCGCCAGCGCGCTGGACGCCGCCGTCGACCCGACGACGGCGGGAATGATCGGTTCGCTGGGCGGGCTGGCCGTGCTCAACCTGGAGGGCCTTCAGACCCGCTACGAGGACCCCGGTCCCGTATTCGAGGAGATAGCCAGCCTGCCCGAGCACAAGGCGACCAGGATCATGCAGGACATCTACACCGAGCCGATCAAGGAAGAGCTGGTCTTCCGTCGCGTGCAGGAGATAAAGGACAAGGGCGTCATAGCGGCGGCCTCGCTCACCCCCCAGCGCGTCGAGCGTCACCACAGGGCCGCCATAGAAGCCGGCCTCGACGTCCTCGTCATCCAGGGTACGGTGGTCTCCGCCGAACACGTCTCCAGAACGGTCGAGCCGCTGAACCTGATGGAGTTCGTGCCTTCCTTGAACGTCCCCGTAATCGTCGGTGGCTGCGCGAGCTACTCGACCGCGCTCCACCTTATGCGGACGGGGGCCGTCGGCGTGCTCGTCGGCGTCGGGCCGGGGCGCATCTGCACGACGCGCGGTGTGATCGGGGTCGGCGTGCCGCAGGCGACCGCCGTCTCGGACGCGGCCGCGGCCCGCATGCGCCACTACCTTGAAACCGGCGAGTACGTCAACGTCATAGCCGACGGCGGGATGCGCACGGGCGGCGAGATCGCCAAGGCCATGACCTGCGGCGCCGACGCCGTGATGCTGGGCAGCGCCTTCGCCAAGGCCGAGGAGGCCCCCGGCCGCGGCTATTCGTGGGGGATGGCGACCTTCCACCCAACCCTCCCGCGCGGCACCCGCATCAGCACCAGGACCACGGGGAGCCTCGAAGAGATACTCGTCGGCCCCGCTCGCGAAAACGACGGCACGCTCAACCTCATGGGCGCGCTGAGGACGAGCATGGCCACGACCGGCTACCAGAACATAAAGGAGTTCCAGAAGGCCGAGGTCATGTTCGCGCCCTCGCTCGCCACCGAGGGCAAGACCGAACAGACGGCCCAGCGTGTGGGGATGGGCAAGTAGTTTGATCCTGATCCTCGACTTCGGCGGGCAGTACGCCCAGCTCATAGCCCGCAGGGTGCGCGAAGCCCGCGTTTACTCCGAGCTGATCCCCTACGACACGCCCGCGGAAGAGATCCTGGCAAGAAATCCCGAGGGCATCATCCTCTCCGGCGGCCCCAACTCCGTCTACCAGGACGGCGCACCGCGGGTGGAGGACGGGTTCTTCGACCTCGACGCGCCGATGCTCGGCATCTGCTACGGGATGCAGCTCATGGCGCTCGCGGAGGGGGCCGAGGTCGGTGCCGTCCAGATCCGGGAATACGGACGGTCCGCCCTGCGAGTGAAGAGCCACAAAGGCCTCTTCGCCGGCACCCCCGACGAGCAGAAGGCCTGGACGAGCCACGGCGACGCCGTCTTCTCTGTGCCTGAAGGTTTCGAGGTCACGGCCGAGACCCCGTCCGTGCCGATTATCGCCTTCGAGGAGCCCAACCGCGGGCGTGGACGCTTCGGGGTCCAGTTCCATCCCGAGGTCGGGCACACGGAGTACGGGATGGAGATCCTGAAAAACTTCCTGTACGAGGCCTGCGGCTGCAAGCCCGATTGGACGCCGGTCAACATCATCACCGACGCGGTCGAGAGGGTAAGGGAGCAGGTCGGGGACGCGAGGGCCGTGTGCGGCCTCTCCGGGGGCGTCGACTCGGCGACGGCGGCGATGCTCGTGCACAGGGCCATCGGCGACAACCTGACTTGCGTCTTCGTCGACCACGGCCTCCTAAGGCACAACGAGGCCGAGCAGGTCGTCGAGGCGTTCGGCGAGAACTCCGACGTGCCGCTCGTTCACGTCGACTCCAAGGGAAGGTTTCTGGACAAGCTCGCCAACGTCACCGACCCAGAGGCGAAGCGTAAGATCATCGGCGAGGAGTTCATCCGCACCTTCGAGGAAGAAGCCGGAAAGCTGGAGGACGCCAAGTTCCTCGTGCAAGGTACGCTCTACTCTGACGTCATAGAGAGCGGGACGCGCGACGCCGCCAGAATAAAGAGCCACCACAACGTCGGCGGCCTTCCTGAGGTCATGGACCTCGACCTCGTCGAGCCCTTGAGGAACCTCTTCAAGGACGAGGTACGCGTCGTCGCCGCCGAGCTCGGGATGCCCGAGAGGCTCGTCTGGCGGCAGCCTTTCCCTGGACCGGGGCTCGCGATCCGGGTCATAGGCGACATCACGGCGGAGCGGCTGGAAATACTCCGCAAAGCCGACGCCGTGCTGCAGGACGAGATCCGCTCAGCAGGCCTCTACCACAACCTGTGGCAGAGCTTCGCCGTATTGCCCGCCATTCACTCCGTCGGCGTGATGGGCGATGCCAGAACCTACGCCTACCCGGTGGTAATCCGGGCCGTCACCTCGGACGACGCCATGACGGCGGACTGGGCTCGCCTCCCTTACGACCTGCTCGAGCGCATCTCCAACCGCATCATCAACGAGGTCCCCGGCGTGAATCGCGTAGCG
>DATDKB010000491.1:0-4828 GCA_036520255.1 Rubrobacter sp.
TACCGCGATGAACGAAGCGAGGCACAGCAGAAAGAGCGCAAGGCGCTTACGAGTATTCACTTCCCACCCGACCGCAGATAGCGACTCGCTTCTCTGGCGTTCATGGTGCTAGATCGTATCCCGCAAATAGGCCAGAACCGATCCTTATTAACGAGTGCTTCTCAAATCCGATTTAGGAACAGCGAACAGCAGCCGCGGCCCCTATTCACCGAAGCTCGTAGAAGAGGTGACCTGCGAACTTCGCGTTGACGGAGTTCTGAGAAGTTGGGGCTTCTGGACCGTAGAGGCGTCGCCTGCTATGCTCTCCACAATGTATCAACGGACGTTGGAGTGTGCCCATGAGCCAAGACCGCTGCGATCTGATCTGCATAGACGCCCCGCGCGCTGAGGCCATACGCGCCAGGCTGCTGGGCGAAGGCGCGGCTCTGGAGGCCGCAGAACGCGCCAAGGCCCTCTCTGATCCCACCCGCCTCACACTGGCCGAGGCGCTGCGCGAGGGAGAGGAGCTTTGCGTGTGCGACCTCTCGTGGATCGTGGGGCGCTCGCAGAACCTAGTCTCGCACCATCTGAGGACCCTTCGCTCCCTCGGTATGGTCCACTCCAGGCGCGACGGAAAGCTGGTCATGTACTCCCTTACGAATGCTGGGCGCTCGCTACTGGGCGTGGTGCTGGGGGATGCGAAGATTGTGGGAGCAAGCGGCTGAGCCGCCCGAAGAAGATACTGCCGGTCTTGGGGCAGACGCCCGAGGAGCCGGAGGTCGGGGAACCGGAAGCGGCGCACACCGAGGCCGATGGTTGCACAGACGGCTGCTGCTCGGATGCCGAGGCCGTAGAACCATCTGCGGCTACCCCGAGGACGCGGGAAGTTAACCCAGAGGCGCAGGGAGGCGCCACTATCGGCGTCATGGAGAGGACCGTCGTGCGTGTCGAGGGGATGGACTGCGCAAGCTGCGCCGCGACCGTGGAGAAGAGCGTGGGCAGGCTCCCAGGAGTCCACTCGGCGACCGTGAACTTCGCCGCCGGCAGGCTCGACGCCGAGCACGACCCGGCACTGGCGCTGGAGAAGATCGAGGGCGCCGTCAGGGCCGCCGGGTACGGGGTGGCCAAGACGGAGGAGGCCGAGAGATCCCCCTTCTGGCGTACCCCGAGGGCCATATCCCTCTTCGCGTGCTCACTCTTGTTCGCCCTCGGGTTGGCGCTGACGCTGGCCGGGGCACCCGAGATCGCGCGGGCTGGGGCGTACCTTGCCGGCATCGCTGTCGGTGGGGTTCCGATCTTCCGGGTAGCCATCGCCGGACTAAAGGCCCGGCACCTGGACATGAACGTCCTGATGAGCGCGGCCACGATCGGGGCGGCGGCGATCGGGCAGTGGGCCGAGGCCGCCTCGGTCGTGGTACTCTTCGCCGCCGGCAACGCCCTGCAAGTCTACGCCATAGACCGCACGCGCGGGGCCGTGAGTGCGCTCGTGCGCCTAGCCCCGAACGAGGTGCTCCTAAGGAGGAACGGCGGCTCCGAGGTCGTCGTTCCCGCCGAGGAAGTCGAAGTCGGCGATACGGTGGTCGTGAGGCCCGGCGAGAGGCTGGCTGTGGACGGCAGGGTCGTCGAGGGCTCCTCGGCCGTGGACGAAGCCCCGGTTACGGGCGAGAGCGTGCCGGTGGAGAAGGGGACCGGCGACCCCGTCTACTCCGGCAGCCTCAACGGCCAGGGCGGTCTGCTCATCGAGGCGACTAGGCGGGCCGGGGACTCGACGCTGCAGCGGATCGCACGCCTCGTCGAGGAGGCGCAGGCCAGTAAGGCCCCTGCCGAGCAGTTCGTGGACCGCTTCTCGCGGGTCTACACGCCTGTGGTGGTGGCCGCGGCTGTCGTCCTCGCGGTCGTGCCCCCACTGCTCGGGGCGGGCTTCGGCGAGTGGTTCTACCGGGCGCTGGCGCTGCTCATCATCGCCTGCCCGTGCGCCCTGGTGATCTCCACGCCTGTAACCGTCGTCTCCGGGATCGGGGCCGCTTCCAGGAGGGGCATCCTCATCAAGGGCGGGGCGGCGCTCGAGGCCGCTGGGAGGCTCAAGGCCCTGGCCTTCGACAAAACCGGGACCCTTACTGAGGGCCGCCCGGTCGTCTCGCGCACCGTGGCCCTGCAAGGCAGGGGCGAGGCGGAGGTTCTGTCCCTGGCAGCGGCGCTCGAGAGACGCTCGGAGCATCCCCTTGCACACGCCATCCTGAGCGCCGCCGACGTGGTAGCGCTGCCCCCGGTCTCCGGCTTCAAGTCGGTCGCGGGCAGGGGCGCCGAGGGGGAGGTTGACGGCAAGCGGTACCTGATCGGTAGCCCCCGGCTGTTCTCCGAGAGGGGGATAGCCTTGGAGGGCGCGGATAATGCCGTGCAAGCAGTCGAACGGGTGGGGGAGACCCCTGTTGTCTTGGGAGACCACGACGGTCCCTTGGCGGTCTTCGGGCTCGCCGACTCCCTGCGCCCCGATGCGAAGGCGACCATCGAAGCCCTGCGCGGGGCAGGAGTGGAGGAGCTTGTGATGCTCACGGGTGACGCCGAGGCGCCAGCCCGGCGGGTAGCCGATGAGCTGGGCATCGGCCACAGGGCGAGGCTCCTGCCCCAACAGAAGATCGAGGCGATGCGAGAGCTCGTCTCTGAGCACGGGGACGCGGGCATGGTTGGTGACGGCGTTAACGACGCCCCGGCCCTCGCTGCATCCTCGGTCGGCTTTGCGATGGGGGCGGCTGGCACGGACGTCGCCTTAGAGACGGCCGACGTCGCGCTGATGCAGGACGACCTGCCCAAGCTGGCCGAGGCCGTCTCGCTCTCACACGCCGCAGAGCGGATTATAAGGCAGAATGTGGCCGTCTCGATCCTCATCAAGGGCCTGTTCGTGCTGCTCGCCCCGTTCGGTCTGGTGGCTCTCTGGCTCGCTGTTCTCGCAGATATGGGTACCTCCATCGCCGTGACCCTCAACGGCTTGCGGCTCTTTCGCGAGGGGAACCGCTAGGCGTGTCGGCCGCGGCGGACCCGGCCCGGAGGGAGGAGCTGCTCCACAAGGGTGTGCGCCTTGAGGTGTTCGCGGTAGCCGAGCGATGAAGCGGTACAGGCCGGAGTTCGGCCTCTGGTGGCTGTTGTGGATGGCGCTTGGGATGCTATTCTTCTTCACCTTGGCGTTCTTGGGTAGCTACTTGGCGCTATTCAACCAAGTGCGTGGATGGATTATTCTCCGAAGTTCCATGTTAGGGATGCTTCGATCCGTTGTCCATGATGGTACCTTTGAGGAATCGGGCTACCGGTAGTTGCTCTTCGGTGACCTCAGCCCCACTCAGGTGGGCCTTACTCAGGTCCTCCTTTCTCTCGCCGCCTCGACTATCACCCCAATCTGCCGGTTGACCTCGAGAGTACGCCTCTGCACGATCTCTCTCGCCGCCTCGAGAACGTCGCGCTCCTCAATAGTGTCGCTTGGGGTCTCGTCCCGGAGATACTCTAGGCGATGCGAGAGCTCCCTGAGCCAGGACCTCCTGTCCTGCATGACCCTGATCCCGCCGCCCTGCTCAGTCATCTTCTCCTCCTTCTTACCCAGCCTCGCAGAAGGTGAATTTCGCGAACTTCGCCCCAACGGGGTTCTGAGAAGTTTAGTATTCAGGAGGAGGGACTGCTGCCAAGCCACAGTGCTCGCGGGCGGCACGCTGTAGGCCCTCATCCGGTGCTTCGTGCGGGTCGTCCAACGTCGGTGCGCTCTCTATGGTCCGCCGATCTACCTCAGGGTGACGGAGCTGGCTTCTCCTTCGGCTATGGCTTCCACCGGAACGAGGCGGTGCCTCGTGCCCAACCAGCCCATAACCCCGCCCGTAGCTACAGCCACGAACCGGTAGTTCCTGTCATCGTCCACGTAGACGTCGTCAACGTAGACGTTTCCACGTAACCGATGAGGCTGCCCGCGGGGTTGAAGACGCCCCTCTGGCCCAGTTCGCGCTGGGGCGGACGCGGGTGCTGGGGAAAGGCCAGTCGGATGAGCTTCATGGGGCGCTCCCTTGCCTCGGGCGATAAGGGAGCGCCCCTCACCGCGCTTGCCTACAGTGCGGTAATGAGCCATCAGGCCGTCCGTGCGGCCGGTTTACCGCTACCCAAAGAGAGAACGGAAGGCGGGACCCATCGCCCGTGTGCCAAGTGTATAGATCGAAGCGGAGCGAGGCAAAGATAAGGCTATTCACCGGAGTACGTGGAAGGGGTATTCTCAGAAGTTCGTTCGCTAAGAGCCTCTCGGAAGTTCGTGCCGGGCTTCGATCGGTGGCATCATGCCTATGCTGGAAAGCCTTAGAGCCCCGCCAGGGAAGCGGGTCGGAAGGAGGTCCCCGTGTCGGAAGAGAACAAGGCCCTGGTCCGTCGGCAGGAGGAGGAGCTCTTCGGCGGTGGGAACCTAGACGCGGCGGAAGAGATCTACGCTGCCGACTACGTAGGCCACGACCCCTCAAACCCCGAGGACGTGCGGGGTCTGGAAGCCGCCAAGCGGGCCGCCTCAGACTACCGCCAAGCCTTCCCCGACCTGCGGGTTACCGTTGAGGACCTGATAGCCGAAGGGGACGGGGTGGCGGCCCGCCTGAGGTTCCGTGGCACCCACCTAGGAGAGCTGGACGGCATCGCCCCCACGGGGAGGCGGGTGGATTGTACCGGGATCGTCGTAAGCCGCATAGAGGAAGGCAAGATCGCCGAAGACTGGGCCAACTTCGACGATTTAGGCATGATGCAGCAGCTGAGAGTGATTCCCGAGCCGGAGCAGCGGCCCACCACTACTTCTTAGGCGTCTGGTCTGTGGGGTGGTAAAAGGAGCGAGGGTCTA
>DATDKB010000492.1:0-2878 GCA_036520255.1 Rubrobacter sp.
CAACGTGGCGGGCATCGGGGGATGAACTGCCTCTCCACCGAGTTCGAGAGGTCCGTGACGGCAGACAAAGGCTGGGGGTTCTCCGCCTGGCTGTCACCAGAGGCCCCGACCCGGCTCGGAGCCGAGACCGGCGAACCGCTCCAAATCGTGAAGCTGGTCCACGTGCCGACTGGTAAGAACCCGGACCTTATGTACCAAAGTTTCGGCCAATCTTTGGGGTCCGCTCTCAGACAGACGGCATCGAGCGCTAACTTCCTGGCTTCCTCGCACGCGCCCCACAGCAACTCCCTCCCGAGACCCTGCCCCTGAAACGCGGGGGCGATGACGACATCCTGCAGGCGTCCGATCCGTCCCGCTCCGGTCTCGAACAAGAGAAGCCCTATTCCATCGACCACCCGACCGTCTATCATGCCCAGGTACCAGTCCCCGATGAGGTGCCGCCGACGTTGACGGGTCTGCCCGACCAGGCGTCGCGCGATGCCGGGACAGTACCCACACAACGCGCGCTCCACGTACTCCCGCAGCCCGACCATCGTCTTCCATCCGCTTTCCGATCGCAACGGCACCAGGGTTAGCCGGCGGGGTGAAGGACGACCGAAAAGGTCCCGGGGCAGCCACAATGCCAGGTGCTCCCGCACTTGCCGGCCCGCGAGAACCGCTTCTGATCCATCCGTTTGGGAAACAACGTACCGGATTTCGTGCCGGCAGGGTCGAGGGTACTCGGGAAAGAACCGCTGAGGATATTGTAGCCAGGCTACGTGGGAGTCGCCCAGATCTGACCTATCGCAGTCGTGGGTCGGAAACCCCGCTTCGAAGCCAATACCGGGTTTCCGGCGCTGACGATACCCCATTCGGTAGACCACGCGGCGATGTCGAGCCGGCGTTCCGTCGGGCGTTATCCGTTCCGCTCTTCACGCGCGGCTCGCCACCTCTTAAGCCGTCCCTTGATCTCCGCCTCCGCCCCGCTCTCTTTTGGCTGGTAGTAGGCACGCCCCGAGATCTCCTCCGGCAGATACGTGTCGTTCATGCCTTCCGGCTCATCTGAGTGGGCGTAGCGGTAGCCGGAACCATAACCCTCCTGTTTCATGAGACCGGTTACGCCGTTTCGGAGGTGCATGGGGACCTCGGGCGTGTTCTCGCGGCGCACGTCGGCCAGCGCAGCGTTTATGCCGGCGTAGGCGGCGTTGGATTTGGGTGCCGAGGCCAGGTAGGTCGTAGCCTGGGCAAGGGTGATGCGTCCCTCGGGCATGCCGATGAGCCTGACGGCTTCGGCTGCGGCTACGGCGAGTGGGAGGCCGTGCGGGTCGGCGTTGCCGATGTCTTCTGAGGCCAGGATCACGAGCCGACGGGCCACGAACACGGGATCCTCCCCCGCCTCCAGCATCCTGGCCAGGTAGTGCAGGGCTGCGTCTGGGTCGCCGCCTCGCACGCTCTTGATAAACGCGCTTATGACGTCGTAGTGCTCCTCGCGCCCGTACCTGAGCGCCCTCTGCCCCACCGCCCGCTCTACGTCGGCAACCTCGACCCGCTTCGTTCCGGCCGCAGCGACCTCAAGGGCGTTGAGCATCCGGCGCCCGTCGCCGCCAGCGAGCCCGAGCAGGTACTCGCGCGCCTCGCCCGAGATGCCGACCCCGAGCCCGGCTACGCCCCTGTCGAGCAACACGCCAAGGTCTTCCTCCGAAAGAGACCGAAGCCTGAGCACGCGCGAGCGGGAGAGCAGCGGGGCCGTCACCTCGAAGGAGGGGTTCTCCGTGGTCGCGCCGATAAAGTCGACGAGGCCTTCTTCGAGCGCGGGGAGCAGGGCATCTTGCTGGGTCTTGTTGAAGCGATGGACCTCGTCTACAAAGACGAGCGTCCCGAGCCCTTCGAACTTGAGGCGCTCGCGGGCGCCGTCGAGGGCCGCGCGCAGGTCCTTCACGCCGCTCGTTACGGCGCTCAAAGGAACGAACTCCTCTTCGACCGTGTTCGCCAGCACGCGGGCCAGGGTGGTCTTGCCGGTGCCGGGCGGTCCCCACAGAACAATCGAGCCGATCCTGCCGCGCTCCTCTACCGAGCGAAGTGGTCCGCCGTCGCCCGTAAGGTGGGGCTGGCCGACGACTTCGTCGAGCGTCGCGGGGCGCAGCCGTTCGGCGAGCGGGGCGCGGCCGGCCAGGTTCTCGACACCAGATTCGTCGAAGAGGTCCATGCGGTTAGTATATCCTTCGTCCCGTCGAATCCCCTGGCGGCCTTTCTGTACACGTTCCCACAAGCCTGCTTCGTAACGCTTCCCGTAACGACTAGGAGACGGTAGTGCTGTAGAGTGGGTTGTGATGGAAGCGCCAAGGGAACGAGGGCGGGAGGACGGCGCGCGCCGCCTGGCGACGGCGTCCCCTGGCATGGGTCCGGGGGCGGGACGACGAGGTCCCGTATCGTCTGGTTTGTCTCCAGGGTGATCTGGTCGCTTGCCATCGTCCTGACGTTGGGTCAGATCTCCTTCTCGGTATTGAATCGTTCCGGGGACGTTGCCGAAGAATTTGCGGCCTTGATGAGCATCATCTTTCAGCATCGTCTTTCAACTCTTGCTGATCGGGTTGGTGACCCTTGGGGTTCTCGTGTCGTCCCGCCGGCCCGGGAACCCGATCGGTTGGATTATCACCGGCTCGGGCGTGTTGCTCATGATATCGCTGTTCACGCAAAGCTACGGTGCCTACGCGCTCTTCATCGATCCAGGAGGCCTGCCAGGGAGCGAGGTTATGGCCTGGATCTCGTCGTGGACCTTTATACCTTCCCTGTTTGCCGCCCCGGCTTTGCTCTTCCTGCTCTTCCCCGACGGGCATCTGCTCGGCCGCGGCTGGCTGATCGTCTTCTGGCTTGTCGTGGCGACTACCTGCTCGACCAC
>DATDKB010000493.1:0-4693 GCA_036520255.1 Rubrobacter sp.
CTGATGCACTGGTTGTCGAAGCCAGGCACGTCGAGAGCGGAAGAGTTCCGAATTTCGGTTCGGGGCTGTGAGGACCTGCGGGAGATCCCCGGCGTACGCAACTGCGGATCGCACATTGGGCAGGCCTTCCTGGCCGACGAGCCCTACGGCGTGGACTTCGGCGAGAACTGGATCAGCGTCAACCCCGCGGTCGACTACGACAAGACCCTGGCATCCGTCCAGGACACGGTCGATAGCTACCCGGGGCTCTATAGGGATGTCCAGACATACCTGAGAGAGAGGGTCAGGGAGGTGCTGACGGGCACGAGCGAAGCCATCGTCGTGCGCATCTACGGCCCCGACCTCGACGTTCTTTACGCCAAAGCGGACGAGGTTTCGAGGGAGATGCAGGACATCCCCGGCCTCATCGACGCGCACGCCGACCTCCAGGAGAACCTACCACACGCGGAGGTCGAGGTGGATCTCGCTGCGGCGCAAGACTACGGCATCAAGCCGGGCGACGTGCGCCGCCAGGCGTCCGTATTGGTCGCGAGCGAGGAGGTCGGCGACATCTTCAAGGGGGGCAAGGCCTACGACGTGCACGTGTGGAGCACGCCAGAGACCCGCAACAGCGTGGGCAGCTTGCGCGAGCTTCCGATCGACACGCCCGGGGGCGAGCAGATCCCCCTGGAGCAGGTGGCGGACGTTCGCCTCGCGCCGACCCCCAACGCCATAGAACGCACGCAGCAGTCGCGCCGGATCGACGTGGGCGCCAACGTGGAGGGGCGCGACCTCGGCTCCGCCGTGAGCGCCGTCGAGGATCGCATCGCGGGGCTCGACTTGCCGCGCGAGTACCACATGGAGGTGCTGGGAGAGTCCAGCGAGCTGGCCGCCGCGCAGAAGAACCTGCTGATCTACGGGATCGCCGCGGCGCTGGCGATCCTGTTCTTGCTGCAGGCCTCCTTCGGGAGCATTCGCCTGGCGCTTTTGCTGTTCCTCACCCTGCCTATGGCGCTGGTGGGCGGGGTGCTCGCGGTGTGGATGGGCGGCGGGATACTGTCGCTCGGCTCGCTGATAGGGTTTTTGACCGTGTTCGGCATAGCGGCTAGAAACGGGATCTTGATGGTCAGCCACTTCCAGCACCTCGAGCGCGAAGAGGGCGAGGCGTTCGGGCCCGCTCTCGTCTTGCGCGGGGCGAAGGAGCGGCTCGCGCCGATCCTGATGACCGCCGGGGCTACGGGGCTGGCGCTCGTCCCGCTCGCGGTCGCGGGCAGCATCGCCGGCCACGAGATCGAGCATCCGATGGCGATCGTGATCCTGGGCGGCCTGGTGACGTCGACGTTGCTAAACCTGTTCGTCCTGCCCTCTTTGTACCTGCGCTTCGGTAAGAGCAAGAGAGAGCTTGGGCGCGCCAGCTAGCCGCCTGGTGGCGGAGCGAGGGAAGGTTCCTCGCTCCGCCGGCTGAACCTACGTGATCGCCTCGAACCCTTCTCGGCGGTGGTGCGCTGACCGTACGTGCACACGGTTTCGACCGGCAAGGAGGGCTGATTCGGGACGTCGCGTAAGTGCGTTGTGTCTACTCTCAAGCGGCAGGAGACCATTCGACTTCCCTCCGCCGCAGCGCTCTCAAACCCAACCACACCACGGTCAAGGCGATCGGCGTGCCGATCGCGAACGGCATGATGCCACCCGGGTTAAGCCTGGTATGTGGCTTGACCGTCAGGTGAATCCCCGAACTCGCAACCGGTCGACTCGTCGATGTCGAGCCTGCTGGCTTGGAGGTTACCACCAGGTAGATGAGATAATCGCCCTTCAAGATCGATTCGATCGTCCAGGTTAGTTCGGAGGTCTGCCCGGGCTTGAGCGAGCCCACGGTTTGCGTACGCTCCGGTGACCAGTCCTCCGGATCGACGGGTTGGCCGCTCCCCAAATTGATTATGTTCATGGCCACCACGAGCGGGCCAGACTGTCCGTGCGGGTCGTCGTTCTTCACCAGGGTCTTGAAGTCGAATTCGTCTCCGGTTTTCGTTACGTCGTAACGCCTGTCGATCGAGATCCGCAAGGTTTCTCCCGGGCTGCTTTGCTGTGTCGCGTTTTCGAGGGCCAGAGCCTTTGCGGCGAGAGAGGAGCCGGCCAGAACGAGCATGGACGCGCTGGCTAGGATGAACACGATCATCAGAGCGGATGAACGGCCCTTGCGACGAGACCTCAGCCCCTTCAGCTTATCGACAAGATCAAGCTGCGCATGCAGGCTAAGCTGCGAATGCCTCAGGGCAAAGAGCAAAACCAGGACCAACACGGTTACCAACAGGGGCGACAAGAGCCAGAAACCTTGCGACCCTAAAGGGTTGTTCATCTCGGTTATCGTTCTGTTGTTGACAAGCACTTTCTCCGTAACTTGCAATGTCGCCTCGATGGGGTCGATGCGCTTGAACAAGTAGCCAACGTTCCCTGTCTGTCCGCCGCTGGGTAGCTGGGTCTCGACGAGGGTCAGAAGAAGGACTACGAGGCTAACGGACAAGCTCGTCCTGTTCGAATTGGAGTAGATGCTGACCAGCAGCCCAAACCCTGCGAAGATTACCATCAGGACGCTTCCTAGGACGCCGACCAGGGCCAACGCAAGCCAGAAGGTCTGCGCAGTGGGGGCAAGCAGCGCGATGTACACCGTAGAGATGGCCAGAATGAAAGGCCAGGGCGATAGGGCCGCCAGATACTTGCCCAGTATGATATGCCTGCGGCTCACCGGCGTTACCAACAAACTTTCGAGCGTTCCGTTCTCCCGCTCTCCGCTAATCGAATTGGCGCCGATGATCAGGCTGAGAAGAAGTCCGACCGCGATGGTTACCTGCAAGATGAAATAAACCATCTCCTTGGGAGGCGTCAGGCTCAGCTCTTTGTTTGTCGCCAGTAGATAGGACATGAAACTCAGAACGATGCTGAACGGGACGAACAGGGCCGGTATCCTCCCTCCCCTCCACAAAGCAGAGAGTTCCTGCGAGGCGACTACGATCCATCCCGCCGTTGCATGCCTTGCAGACCGGTTCTCGACGTTTCCGGCGGCCGCCATGTTCCTATCCCTCCTCCCCGGTCAACTGCAGGAAAACGTCCTGAAGGCTGACGCCCTCGGCACTGTAATTCAATACCGGTATCTCCGCGTCGATCAGAGCCGCCAATAACTCGTTTCGCAGGCTCTCTCTCGCTTGCCGGTCCTCGACGGCCGTCTCTTCGAGTTCGACATCCAACCAGCAGAGTGCTTCGTTCGTCCGTCTCTGGGAGATTCGCAGAATGCTCGGTATGCCCCCGAGCGCTTCCCTAGCCTGCGCGACGGACCCTTCAGGGATACGTATCTGTACGTTGTTGTGCCGGGTCTTACGCATGACCTCGGCCACCGTACCCGAGGCAACGATCTCGCCCGATCTCAGTATGATCACGTCGTCACACACCTCCTCTATCTCGGAGAGAAGATGGCTGCACAAGATAATGCCCGCGCCGTGATCGCGAGAGATGCTTCTCAAGAGCATGAGCAACTCTCGCTGGCCCCTGGGGTCCAACCCCAGGGTAGGTTCGTCCAGGAAGAGCAGCGGCGGCTCGTTGATGAGCGCCCTGGCGATCCCCAGCCTCTGTTTCATCCCGCGGCTGTAAGTCGATACCAGGGATCTCGCCCTGTTCTCCAGGGCAACCTCCCTCAGGAGGCTTGCGGCGCGTCCCTTGGCTTCGGACTTTCTCTGGCCATAGAGCCTGCCGAAGTACGTGAGGTATTCGGCGCCGGTCACGTTCTCGGGAAAACCGTGGCTTTCGGGCAGTACGCCTATGACCTGGCGGATCTTGTCCGGCTCGTTGTGGCTGATGCCAGCGATAGAGAACTCGCCCGCGGTGGGCTGCAGGACGGTTGTTAGAATCCGGATGGCAGTGGTCTTGCCGGCACCATTGGGACCCAGGAATCCCATGATCCTGCCCGGTCTCAGCGAGAAAGTCAGGCCCTTGAGAGCTACCTTGCTGTCGTAGGTCTTCTGTAGGTTTTCCGCCGCCAGCAGGTAGGGTGCCCCGTTCGAAGTCTGAAGGTGTTCGGTGCTAGCCGTCATAACTCCCTCCATGCGTTCTGGGATATGAGTTCCTGCCGACCCCAGGGAACCGGAAGCCACGAACCTTCCTTATCCTGGGCGCACCAGTCGAACGTACGCTCGACCAGAGCGTACCATTCTTGCATGATAAGACACATTCTGTCAAAGCCGACGTGGCGGCGTAGCTGTTCCACTTACGGTGGGCGGAGTCGAGAGATCCGTTTCGGCCGGGTGCCCGACATGGCCCCTACGCTACTATCTCCTTAGAAAGGCCGCGTTCGTCCTCGCCGCTGTAGAGCCATTGCGTCGGAGGAATTGGACAAGGACACCGTCTTGACCGATCATAGGCATAAGCCATTCTTGGAGGCTTTACTCGTCAGGACAAACGTTGAGACGATATTCTATTTATGACTTGGCCTCGTCTTGTTGTTGCGTTCGGAGGCTAGCCGGGGTCGGCTCGGGTGCCCATCCTCTCGCCCAAGGCCCCCGCCGAGTAGAGGACCAACGAGCAACCGATCGGGAAGATCACCTCGTTCGCGCCTAAGGACAGTGCGTCGGCGGCCGTCGGAGGCGGCGTCGATCCCATCGTGAGGGCGACGATAGTCCCCCCGAAGACCAGGCCCACCAAGAGCCCCACCGCGACGTGTGCCGCC
>DATDKB010000494.1:0-5378 GCA_036520255.1 Rubrobacter sp.
ACCTGGCAGGATAAGCTGCCGCGCGAGACGCTGGTTCCTGTGCGGACGCCCTCCAAGTGCGAGAGCCCGCAGGGCGTGTGCCAGACCTGTTACGGCCGGGCGCTCTCGACCTACCGTCCTGTCGACGTGGGCGAGGCCGTAGGCATCATCGCGGCCCAGTCCATCGGCGAGCCTGGCACCCAGCTCACCATGCGTACCTTCCACACCGGCGGCATCGCCGGCGAGGACATCACGGCGGGTCTCCCGCGGGTCGTCGAGTTGTTCGAGGCCAGGCACCCCAAGGCCGAGGCGACGCTTGCCGACATAGACGGCATAGTCTCCCTCGAGGAGGCGGACTCTGACCGTCTGATCAAGGTGGTCATCACCGCCCCCGATAACTCCGACGTGCGCGAGTACAAGGTCGAGCGCCAGCTCCTCAAGCCCGAGTTTGTCGAGGGCGCGGAGGTCAGGGCGAACACCCCGATCACGGAAGGGTCCATCTACCCGCACGCGATCCTGGAAAACGACCTCCGCTACGGCCGCGGAAGCACCACCACCGAGCGCTACTTGGTGGACGAGGTGCAGAAGGTCTACCGGGCCCAGGGCGTTGACATCCACGACAAGCACATCGAGGTGGTAGTTCGCCAGATGCTCCGCAAGGTCGTGGTCGACGACCCGGGCGACACGAAGCTGCTCCCCGAGCAGGTCGCCGACCGCTTCTCGGTCCTCGCCGAGAACGAGCGCGTCGAAGAGGAGGAAGGCCGCCCCGCCACCTACCACACGGTGCTGATGGGCATAACCAAGGCCTCCCTCGCCACCGACAGCTTCCTCTCGGCAGCCTCCTTCCAAGAGACCGCCCGCGTCCTCACCGACGCCGCAATAGAGGGCAAGGTGGACGGCCTCGCAGGCCTCAAGGAGAACGTCATAATCGGCAAGCTCATCCCTGCGGCCACCGGCCTCCCGCGCTACCGCCAGCTCACGGTCGCCGTAGAAGGCTACCGGACGCAGGATGTAGACGAGCTCGACATAGCCGCATCCTAGCTAGTCAGCAATTCAGCCGGTCAGCCGCCAGCCTATTCGGCTGACCGGCTGACAAGCGCAGCCCGCTAGCGCGTAGCGTGCGGTCAAGCTGATGTAGTCATCAGCTTGACATAGTGGCTTACCGAGCCTAAAATAATGCGTCGCGGTTACGAGCGGTTACACTAGGGTGATCGGTCATCGGGCCGCGGCGCACGATTTTGTAGTAGTCCCCTTTTCCAGGTATAGAGAGAGAGGCGCGCCCAGGCCGACGACCAACCAGCTTGTGCGCAACGAGCGGGAGAAACAGACCAAGAAAGCGGCGACGCCCGCGTTGCAGGGTTCGCCCCAGCGCCGCGGCGTGTGCACGCGCGTGTCGACCACGACGCCGCGTAAGCCGAACTCCGCGCTGCGCAAGGTCGCCAGGGTGCGCCTGACGAACGGCCAGGAAGTCACGGCCTACGTTCCCGGTGAGGGGCCCAACCTGCAGGAGCACTCCGTCGTGCTGGTGCGCGGCGGTCAGGTGAAGGACCTGCCGGGCGTGCGCTACAAGGTCGTGCGTGGGGCGCTCGACACGCTTGGGGTCAACAACCGCAAGCAGGGTCGCTCCAAGTACGGGACAAAGAAGTCGTAGGAGGGTAGGAGATGCCGAGGCGAGCAGCGCCACCAAAGAAGAATATCGCCGCCGATCCCGTCTACGGGAGCGTGCTGGTGCAGCAGTTGATCAACAAGATCATGCTTGATGGCAAGAAGAGCACCTCCGAGAAGATCGTCTACGACGCCCTCTCGTACATCGAGGAGCGCACGGGCACGAGCCCGGTCCAGGTCCTGAGCAACGCCCTGGACAACATCAGGCCGCGCCTTGAGGTGAAGAGCCGCCGCGTCGGTGGCGCCACCTACCAGGTGCCCGTGGAGGTAGATCCGCGCAGGGCCAACACGCTGGCGTTGCGCTGGATGGTGGGCTTCGCCCGCTCCAGGCGCGAGAAGACTATGGGCCGCAGGCTGGCCGGGGAGATCCTGGACGCCAAGGACAACATTGGCTCCAGCGTGAAGCGCAAAGAAGACACGCATCGGATGGCAGAAGCCAACCGGGCTTTCGCCCATTACAGGTGGTGACGAGGAAAGAACATGGCTGTACAAGTATCTAGAAAGATCCCGCTAAAGCGGGTCAGAAACATAGGCATCATGGCCCACATCGATGCCGGCAAGACGACGACGACCGAGCGCATCCTGCTCTACACGGGCCTTACCCACAAGCTGGGCGAGGTCCACGACGGCAACGCCGTGATGGACTGGATGGCCCAGGAACGCGAACGCGGCATCACCATTACCTCCGCCGCGACCACCGTGTTCTGGGGCGGCATCGAAGGCTCGTCCAAGAACGGCAAGGGCTCCCGCGAAGGCGTCCACAGCCGTATCGCCGCCCAGCATCGCGTGAATATTATAGACACGCCCGGACACGTGGACTTTACTGTCGAGGTGGAGCGCAGCTTGCGCGTGCTCGACGGTGCCATTGCGTTGTTCGACTCCGTGGCTGGTGTCGAGCCGCAGTCGGAGACGGTATGGCGGCAGGCCGACAAGTATGGTGTGCCGCGGATCGCGTTCGTCAACAAGATGGACAGGATCGGGGCGGACTTCTACAAGGCGGTCGGCACCATGGTCGACAGGCTCGGGGCGAATGCCGTCCCGGTGCAGTTGCCCATAGGCGCCGAGGGCGAGTTCCAGGGCATCGTCGACCTCGTCGAGACGAGGGCCATCGTTTATACGGATGACCTAGGGGCGACGTGGGAGGTCACGGACATACCCGAGAACATGCGTGAGCTCGCCGACGAGTACCGCGAGAAGTTGCTCGAGGCGGTAGCGGATCAGGACGAAGAGCTCATGGTCATGTATCTGGAGGGCGAGGAGATAGAGCCCGAGCAGATACGGGCCGCCATCCGTGAGGCGACCCTCAACATCCAGATGACCCCCGTCTTCGTAGGCTCCGCCTTCAAGAACAAGGGCGTCCAGCCGCTGCTCGACGGGGTCGTGGACTACCTGCCGAGCCCGCTCGACGTGCCGCCGGTCGAGGGCAAGACGCTCGACGGCGGGGAGATCACGCGCGAGGCCGACGAGGACGGCCCGCTGGCGGCGCTCGCCTTCAAGGTGCAGGCCGACCCGCACGTCGGGAAGCTGACTTACATGCGTGTCTACTCGGGCACGCTTAGGGCCGGCTCCTACGTCATGAACACGACCAAGGGCAAGCGCGAGCGGATTGGCAGACTCCTGCAGCTGCACGCCAACAGCCGCGAGCAGCGCGACGAGGTCTACGCCGGCGAGCTCGTGGCCGCCATCGGGCTCTCCGATACGGGTACGGGCGATACGCTCGTCTCTGCGGACGATCCCGAGCAAGTCGTGCTAGAGGAGATGATCTTCCCGGAGCCGGTCATCAGGCAGGCCATCGAGCCGAAGACGAAGGCCGACCAGGAGAAGCTCTCCGTGGCGCTGCAGCGTCTGGCCGAGGAGGACCCGACTTTCACCGTCCGCAGCGACGAGGAGACGGGTCAGACCATCGTCGCCGGCATGGGTGAGCTGCACCTCGAGATCATCGTCGACAGGTTGCTGCGCGAGTTCAGGGTAGACGCGAACATCGGCCGTCCGCAGGTCGCGTACCGCGAGACCGTCCGTAAGCGCGTCGAGGGCATCGAGGGCCGGTTCGTCAGGCAGACCGGTGGGCGCGGCCAGTACGGCCACGCGGTCATCAACGCCGAGCACAACGACGAGCAAGGCTACGAGTTCGAGAACAAGATCGTCGGTGGCGTCATCCCCAGGGAGTACATCCCTAGCGTGGATAAGGGCATCAAGGAGTCGCTCGATACGGGCGTCGTGGCCGGCTATCCGGTCGTGGACGTCAGGGTCGAGCTCGTCGATGGTTCCTACCACGACGTGGACTCTTCCGAGATGGCGTTCCAGATCGCGGGTTCCATGGCGATCAAGGAAGCCCTCAAGCGGGCCAACCCGGTCCTCTTAGAGCCGGTAATGGACGTCGAGGTCGTCGTGCCTGAAGTGTTTATGGGCGACGTGATGGGCGACCTGTCGTCGAGGCGTGGGCAGATCCAAGGCATAGACTCCCGCGGCGGCGGGCAGGTTATCAGGGCGATGGTGCCGCTCTCTGAGATGTTCGGTTACGCCACCACCGTGCGCTCCAAGACCCAGGGTCGCGCGACGTTCACCATGCAGTTCGATCATTATGCCGAGGTGCCGAAGAGCATCGCGGCCGAGATAGCAGAAAGGTAGGAGAGCATGTCCAAAGGAAGGTTCGAGCGGACCAAGCCGCACCTCAACGTAGGCACAATCGGCCACGTGGACCACGGCAAGACCACTTTGACGGCCGCCATAACGCGCGTCCTGGCCAAGGAGGTCCCCGACGACCCTGCCAATAGGGAGGTCGCCTTCGACCAGATAGACAACGCCCCGGAGGAGAGGCAGCGCGGCATCACCATCGCCACCTCCCACCAGGAGTACGCCACCGCCAACAGGCACTACGCCCACGTGGACTGCCCGGGCCACGCCGACTACGTAAAGAACATGATCACCGGAGCCGCCCAGATGGACGGCGCGATCCTGGTCGTCTCCGCCGCGGACGGCCCGATGCCCCAGACCAGGGAGCACATCCTTTTGGCCAGGCAGGTTGGGGTGCCATACATAGTGGTGTTCCTCAACAAGGCCGACATGGTAGACGACCCCGAGCTGTTGGAGCTTGTGGAGATGGAGGTTAGGGAGCTCCTTAGTGAGTACGAGTTCCCAGGGGACGACATCCCAGTAGTCATAGGCAGTGCGCTCAAGGCGCTAGACGGTGACGAGGGCGAGTACGGCGAGCAGGCCATATTGCAGCTTATGGAGGCCGTGGACGAGTACGTGCCAGAGCCCGAGCGCGACATCGACAGGGACTTCCTCCTTGCGGTGGAAGACGTGTTCACCATACAGGGTAGGGGCACGGTTGCCACGGGCAGGGTGGAGTCTGGGAAGATCTCCCTCAACGAGGAGATAGAGATAGTCGGCATACGCCCGACCAGGAAGACTGTCGTGACGGGCGTGGAGATGTTCAACAAGTCTATGGACTCCGCGCAGGCCGGCGACAACATAGGGGCGCTCCTCAGAGGCGTGAAGCGCGACGACATAGAGCGGGGACAGGTCTTGGCCAAGCCGGGCACGATCACTCCCCACACGCGCTTTAAGGCCGAGGTGTACGTCTTGTCTAAGGAGGAGGGGGGACGTCACACGCCGTTCTTCAGTAACTACCGTCCGCAATTCTACTTCCGTACGACGGACGTTACGGGTGAGATCCGCCTGGAAGAGGGCGTGGAGATGGTGATGCCTGGGGACAACACGGTGATGAACGT
>DATDKB010000495.1:0-3387 GCA_036520255.1 Rubrobacter sp.
TCTCGCTGAACAGACCGCCGAGGGCGGCGAAGACGAGCGGTGTCGCGTTCCTGACGGTGGACTGGAGTATAGGACCTATGGCGCCGAGAAAGTCCTCCACTACAAGCCCCGTTCATTCTCGAGGTGGGTGCCGGCGGCGAACTCGCGGGCGCGCTTGCCTACGATCAGCTCGACCAGCTTCGTGGCCGTTACGAGCAGCAGGATGACCGCGAGCAGCACGTTGGCGAGCTGAAGCGGCACGTCCGTGGCGAACTGCATCTCCTGTGCACCAGAGGTGAGCGCACCGAATAGAAGCGCGCCGAGAATTACCCCAACAGGGTGGTTGCGTCCGAGGAGCGCGACCCCGATGCCGTTATAGCCGAGGTTGGTGACGAAGGGAACGTCCATGTTGCCGTAGACCCCGAGCACCTCGACGCCGCCTCCGAGGCCAGCCAGAGAGCCGCCGATGGCGAGCGCAAGGATCGTGTTCAGCCCGAGCCGCATGCCGGCGTAGTTCGCAGCCCCGGGCGAGAGGCCGACCGTGCGTAGCTCGAAACCGCGGCTTGTCCTCCACAGGAGGAGGTAGACCACGACGGCAGCGACGATCGCGATAAAGAAACCGTAGTTCGCCCGCCCGAGGGCTGCGCTGATCGTCGGTATGCGGGCGGCGAAATCAATCGTCTCCGTGCCAGGGATGGGTCCCTTCTGGCCCAACGGATGCTGGGCCAGGTAGTACGCGAAGTAGATGCCGACGTAGTTGAGCATGATCGTCGTGATCACCTCGTGCGCCCCGAAGTAGGCCTTGAGCACGCCGGGGATGGATCCCCACAGGAAGCCGGTGATCGCGCATGCTGCCAGGACCAGGGGGATGGCGATCGGTCCGAGAAAGCCGAGCGAGACCCCGAGCCAGGCCGCGGTGACAGCCCCTATGAAGAGTTGTCCCTCGCCCCCGATGTTGAAGAGCCCGGCCCGGAACGCCACGGCCACGGCCAGCCCTGTGAAGATGAGGGGCGTCGTGTACAGCAGGGTGCGTCCCAGCGCGAAGGGATCTCCTACCGCGCCCTCCAGGAGGGCTGCGTAGGCTGCGAAAGGGTTGTTTCCCGTCGCGAGGACGATGAACGCCCCAATGATAAAAGAGAGGAGGATGGCTATGAGGGGGAAGAGCAGCGCCCCCGCTGCGCCGGCGACCATCCGCCCGAGAGCCGAGCCTCTCCCTTCAGTCACGCCGGGCTCCTGACTCACGCGCTCTTCTCCTCGATGTCATGCCCCGCCATCAGGAGGCCGAGCTCTTCGTCCGTCGCGTCCGGCCCGACCTCGCCGACGATCCTGCCTGCGTAGATGACGAGTATGCGGTCCGAGAGTGATCGGATTTCCTCGAGCTCCAGGGAGATCAGCAATATTGCCTTGCCCTCGGAGCGCTGCTTCAGGAGCTGGCGGTGGATGAACTCTATAGCGCCGACGTCAACGCCGCGGGTCGGCTGGGCTGCTATCACAACGCCGGGATCGCCCGAGAGCTCGCGCGCGAGGACGGCCTTCTGCTGGTTGCCCCCTGAGAGCGAGCCGGCCCTGGCGTCAGGGTCGGCAGGACGCACGTCGTAGGCGCGCAGCGACTCCGCCGCTCGGCGGCGCATGATCTTCGGGAAGATCCAACCGAACCGCGAGAACGGCGGCTCGTCGTAGGTCTTCAAGGCGTTGTTCTCGTAGAGGGCGAAGTCTTGCACCAGCCCCTTGGCCGCCCTGTCCTCGGGCACGTAGGCGAGCCCACGCCCCTGGAGGGCATCCGCGCCGAGTCGGGTAACGTCCTCGCCGTCGAGGTAGACAGCGCCGCCCTCGATGGGTCGGGTGCCGGCGAGGGCCTCTGCAAGCTCCGTCTGGCCGTTCCCGTCAACTCCTGCCACGCCAAGGATCTCGCCGCCGCGTACTTCGAGGCTCACGCCGGCCACAGCCTCCTCACCCGTGCCGGAGCGGACGCTCAGGTTCTCCGCTGACAGGCGCACCTCCTCGGAAATCTGGGCCTCCTCCTTCTCCACGCGCAGGAGCACCTCGCGGCCAACCATCAGGCGCGCCAGCTCCCTCTCGTTCGTCTCGGCGGCCTTCACCGTGTCGACCACCCTGCCGTCGCGGATGATGGTGATCTCGTCGCCGACGTCAAGCAGCTCCCCCAGCTTGTGGGTTATCAGGATTATGGAGAGTCCGTCGGCGACCAGTTCCTTCAAGACGGCGAAGAGGTCCTCGGTTTCCTGTGGTGTCAGGACGGCTGTGGGTTCGTCGAGGACCAGGATGCGTACGTTGCGGTAGAGGGCCTTCAGGATCTCGACCCTCTGGCGCACCCCCACGGAGAGGTCGGCCACACGCGCCCGCGGGTCCACCTGCAGGCCGTATCGCTGCGAGAGTTCCTCTGTCGCCCTTACAGCCTCCTCCAGGTTCAGGGAGAGGCCCTTGCGGGGCTCCGCGCCGAGGACGATGTTCTCGGCCACGGTGAGCGGCGGTATCAGGGTGAAGTGCTGATGGACCATCCCGATGCCGCGAGAGACGGCGTCTTTAGGGTCCCTGATCTCGACCCTCTCGCCGTCGACGAAGATCTCACCCTCATCAGGGGTGTAGAGGCCGTATAGGATCTTCATCAGGGTGGACTTGCCCGCGCCGTTCTCGCCGAGGATGCCGAGGACCTCACCGCGGTGCAGCGTCAGGGAGACGTCGTCGTTGGCCGTGACGGGGCCGAACCTTTTGGTAACGCCCCGCATCTCCAGGACGACAGGGGCGTCGGCTGCCCCGACCGCCCCGCTACTCTCCTCGGCCAAGCCTATCTCCTGCTATTACGGCTTCGTGGGGACCTTGATGTCGCCGCTTATGATCCCTTTCTCGGCCTTGTCAACCTCGTCCTTGACCTCCTGTGGGACCATGCTGTCGAAGTGGCCGAACGGGGCGAGCGAGATCCCCTTCTCCTTCAGGCCACGGTCCACGGTCGTACCCTTGGGCTTCTCACCCTTGGAGACGCTGTCTATCGTCTGGTAGACAGCGTTGTCCACCCGCTTGACCACGGAGGTAAGGACGGGGTCTTTGGGGAACAGTTTGGCCTGGTCGAGGTCGACGCCGATCGCGAAGATCTTCTCCTGGCTCGCCGCGTCGAAGAGGCCCGCGCCCGTGTTACCCGCAGCATGGTAGATGATGTCGGCGCCCTGGTTGATCTGCTGGAGGCTGATCTCCTTTCCCTTCGCCGGGTCGTTGTACGCGTCCGTCGTCGCGCCCGCGTACTTGACGAGCACTGTGCAATCGGGGCACACGGACTTCACGCCCGCCTCGTAGCCGGCCTGGAACTTCTCGATCAATGGCCCCGTCTGTCCTCCGAGGAAGCCGACGACCTTCTCGTCGGAGGAAGTGTACTCGGTATCCTCCTGGGTCATGAGC
>DATDKB010000496.1:0-5832 GCA_036520255.1 Rubrobacter sp.
ACCTCATCGGCGGCGTAGAGTTCCGTGCGCCCCACCTCCCGCTCGATGACCGGTATCCCCAGTTCTTTGCCGGCGAGCTCCATAACCGCGTCGCGCGTTATGCCTTCGAGGATGTCGGCCGTGACCGGCGGCGTGATGAGCTCGCCCTTCCTGACGAGGAAGATGTTGGCCGCGCTCGCCTCGGAGACCTGGCCGTCCTGCGTGAGGAAGATGGCGTCGTCGTAGCCGGCCCTGTGCGCCTCGTCGACCGCGAGCGCGGTGTTGACGTAGGAGCCCGTGCACTTGGCGCGGGCCGGGATGGCGTTGTCCGGCGTGCGCCGCCAGGAGGAGACGCAGACCCTAAGACCCGTGAGCTCCACGTAGTTTCCCATCGGGACCGTGAAGATGGAGAGCTCCGACTCCCCTTTAAGGTTCACGCCGACGGATTCGACGCCCTTGTACGCCAGCGGCCTGATGTAAGTGTCCACGAGCGGGGCATTGCGCCGCAGTATCTCCAGCGTGACATCACACAGCCCGTCGACGCTCACGGGCAGGTCTATGCGGAGCAGCCGGCAAGAGTTCTCGAAGCGCTCGTAATGCTCGCGCATCTTCAGGACCTGTAGCGTCCCCCGCTCCTCGCTCCAATACGCCCTGATGCCCTCGAAGACGCCCGTACCGTAGTTCAGGGCGTGGGTCGCGGGGGAGAGGCGTATCTCGCCCATCCTGACCAGCTCGCCGCCGTGGTAGGCCCACTCGGCGTCCGACGCCGCGAATGCTTTACGACTCATAAGTTCTCACCTCCAGCGGAGCCCGCCGGGGTCTCTATGCCCTCCGCCGCGAGCGCCCGCAACTCCTGTCCGACCCGTTCGACCTGCGATTCTGCTTCGCGCCGGCGCATCGCGAGGAAGCTCGACCCGCCGGCCTGGTTTTCGAGCACCCAATCTTTCGCCCATTTGCCGCTCTGGATGTCCGAGAGGATGTCTCGCATCCTCTCTTTCGCGGCCTCGTCGATGATCTTCGGTCCAGCCGTGTAGTCGCCGTACTCCGCTGTGTTCGAGATCGAGTACCGCATCCCGGCCAGCCCGCCCTCGTAGATGAGGTCAACGATCAGCTTCAGCTCGTTTACGCACTCGTAGTACGCAAGCTCCGGCTGGTAACCGGCCTCGACGAGCGTCTCGAACCCGGCCTTCAGCAAGGCTGACAACCCACCGCACAACACCGCCTGCTCGCCGAAGAGGTCGGTCTCGGTCTCCTCGGCGAAGGTTGTCTCGATGATGCCTGCGCGCCCGCTCCCGATGGCGCGGGCGTAGGAGAGGATGACGTCCCTCGCCTGCCCCGAAGCGTCGTTCTCGACGGCGAAGAGCGAGGGCATGCCTTTTCCTTCGACGTAGAGGCGCCTGAGCACGTGGCCTGGGCCTTTCGGGGCGACGAGACCGAGGTCTACCTCGGGGGGAACGGAGATCTGGTTGAAGTGTATGTTGAAGCCGTGGGCGAAGAGCATCAGGTCTCCCTCGGAGAGGTTCGGCCCGACCTCAGCCTCGAAGACGGCCGGCTGCTTCTCGTCTGGAAGTAGCATCATCACCACGTCCGCGTCCCCTACGGCCTCAGCGATGGTCTTGACAGGGAGGCTATCCTCTTCGGCCTTTGTCCAGCTCTTCGACCCCTCGTAGAGGCCGACGGTAACGTCGCAGCCGGACTCCTTCAGGTTCAGGGCGTGGGCGTGGCCCTGGCTTCCGTAGCCAAGGACCGCGACCTTGCGGGCCGTGATCTCATCCCCTATATCTCCCTCGCGATACACCCGAGCCATCTAAACCCCTCCCCCAGCTTCGCCTTCAGGACGGGCCACGGGACCCAGCCTGACCATGTTATCGATACCGTCGCCCAGAAAAGTGAGAAAATCGTCGACCTTCTCCGGCTCTCCCGTCGCCACGACCGTACCATCGTCTTCGTGCGCTTCTATCCCGGCTATCTCGGCGGCCGTGCGCCAGTCTGCGGCGGTCTCGAGCAGGGCCACTTCTACCGTCTGCGCCGGCCCCGCTTCCGTTACGTCTTCGAGGGCCGAGATGATGGCCGTGTAGCGCAGGGCCTGTTCTGGCGGGCAGTCGAGTGTGATGGTTGCCCGCATTCCCTCGCCGTCGCGCCCGAGCGTGAAACCGGCCACGGGCATGCGTTTGTTCTGGAGCGTCATAAGGAGCCGGTTCAGGGCGAGCATCCCGCCGGTGAAGCGGACCTCGACGGTGTTCAGGGCGACCCCGGTTGCCGGTTCAGGCACCGTCTTCCTCGATCATCTCGTTGACCGACATGCCCGATGGGATCATGGGGTACACGTTCGCCTCCGGGTCGATGTGGAAGTCGAGGAAGGTGCACCCTTCCTGCTCGTTCGCCCACCTGATAGCGTCCTCGACGCTGTCGCCCTCGCGGACGGTGCGTCCCGAGAGGCCGTAAGCGGCGGTGAGCCTTTCGTAGTCAGGGCCCGTTATTGGCGTCTCGGAGTAGCGGCGGTTGTGGAAGAACTGCTGCCACTGGCGGACCATCCCGAGGTAGCCGTTGTTCAGGACGGCGACCTTTATATTCAGCCCGAACTCCCTGATCGTGGCGAGCTCCTGGATGTTCATCTGGATGCCGCCGTCGCCGGCGATTACCCAGACAGGGTCATCGGGATACGCGAACGCCACGCCCATCGCCGCCGGCAGCGCGAAGCCCATCGTGCCGAGGCCTCCGCTCGTGATGTGGCTGTTCGCCTTCGTGAACTCGAAGAACTGGGCCGCCCACATCTGGTGCTGCCCCACGTCCGTCACGAGCCGCAGGTTCGGGCCTGCCGTCCCCTTTATGGCTTCCATCACCTGTATTGGTCCGTACTCGTCGCGCACAGACTCCTTGCGCCGCCTCTCGGGCTCCTGGCTCGTCGCGAGCTCTTCGCGCCACTGCTCACATCCTTCACCTTCCGAGATGTCATCCAAGTGGCCGAGGATGGAGCGCATCGCGGCCTTCGCGTCGGCGGCGATACCCACGGTCGGCTTAACGACCTTGCCGAGCTCTGAGGGGTCGATGTCGATGTGAACGACCTTCGCGTCCTTCGCGAACTTGTGGACGGCGCCGGTGATCCTATCGTCGAAGCGCATCCCGACCGCGAACAGGAGGTCGGAGCGGTCGATGGCCCGGTTCACGCTAGCTTGCCCGTGCATCCCAGGCCAGCCCAGGTAGAGCGGGTGGTTGTCGGGGAAGGCGCTGATGCCCAGCAGCGTGGTGACGACGGGGATGCCCGTCCTCTCGGCGAGCAGCCTCAGCTCCATCTCCGCGCCGCCGAGCGTGACGCCGTGCCCGGCCAGGATCAGGGGCCGCTTCGCGCTCCTGAGGAGCATCGCCGTCCGCTCCAACCCGGGCGACTCGACGGGGGGCGGGGCCTCCTTGAGCCGCCTGTAGCCGTTGTCGTTCGTGGCCGCGAACTGCACGTCTTTCGGAACGTCGATCAAGACGGGTCCTGGCCTGCCGGAGCGCGCGATCTCGAAGGCCCACCGCATCGTCGGGTATAGCTCGTTCGGGTCTTCGACCAGGAACGAGTGCTTGGTGAAGGGCAGCGTCATGCCCATCACGTTCGTCTCCTGGAAGGAGTCCTTGCCGAGGGCCGGTCGCCCGACCTGGCCCGTGATCGCCACGAGCGGCACCGAGTCCATCTGCGCCGTAGCCAGGCCCGTAACGAGGTTAGTCGCTCCTGGTCCGCTGGTTGCCACGCACACTCCAACGCGTCCTGTTGACCTCGCGTAGCCGTCGGCGGCGTGGGCGGCCGCCTGTTCGTGGCGGGTTAGGACGTGCCTTAGAGGGTAGTCGGGGAGGGCATCGTAGAAGGGCATGATCGCGCCTCCCGGGTACCCGAAGAGGTATTCGACACCCTCATCTAGTAGAGCCTCGCACATTGCTTCACTACCGGTGCGCGGCCTGTATTCGATGTTCAATGCTGTGTTTCCCACGGTTTACCCCGTTCTTATAGAGAGGGTTTAGTCTCGGCCTTGCCGAAGAACGGGGCCTACCCGTCTTGCGGCGACTTTAGGCGGACCGGAGAGCGCCGTCCCGGCCCGCCCGGCTAATTAGTCGTAGGGCGGGGGGTACAGCTACCGTGGATACTCGCGGGTGGATGGGTGGGGCGAGCAGGCGCGAGATCTTGAGCATCAAGCCCGAGACCTTCCTGTGCGCCGTTTTCGAGACTCTCTTCAACAGTCCTCGCTCGCATTAGCCTGCAAGTGGGCTGAAGGGTTACACAATGGTAGAGGGTTGTCAAGGCGCACATAGCAAGATCGCCGGAAAAGGTTGCCTGGAAGCATCAAGCGACTTTTTCCAAATGTCCTAACGATTTTGGAATGCCGGAGAGGATTTGGGGGTATCGTTTCGGCAAGAAACTCTTGTTATTATTCACGCCCGCCATAGACTCATAAGGGAGAAGGGTTGATGAAGGAGTCTCATGCCGAACCGTTCACAACAGGTAGATAGGTTCATGAGTGGGTTGGACCATCCATTGAAGGAGGGGATCGAGCGGCTCAGGATGGCCATCTTGGACTCGAACGACGGGACCACGGAGCACGTAAAATGGAACGCGCCGAGTTTCTGCTACGCGGGCGAAGACCGGGTGACGTTCAGGCTCTACCCCGTAGACCGGGCGCAAATCGTCTTCCACTGGGGTTCCAGAGTCAAGGACGATGCCGGCTCCTTCGTGTTCGAGGACGACACGGGTCTCTTGAGGTGGGTCGCCACCGACAGGGCCGTGGTGACGCTGCGAGACGCGGAGACGGAACAACGGGACTTCGTTAGCGTCGTGAATCGGTGGGTCGCAACGTAGGCACGAGGCGACCTTCGTCTAAGGGACGCCGACCGCTCCCTACACGCGCGGTGCCTACCTGGCCGCCCGGAACTCCAGCTGCTTCAGGCGAAACTCGTGTCCCGTGAAGATGAGCGCCTGCTCGATGCCCATGCCGGTCTTGCGCAGCCTCTCGTACTCCTCCACGAAGGCCGTGGTGTTGAGGTCGTCCTCGAGCAGGGCCAAGGCTTCCAAGTCGGTAGCCGGTGCCGGTATCGTCTCCGTACACCTGGTCTTGGGGTTGTACCAGTACATCCTTCCTCCTTCCCACAAGAATGATACTAGCAATCAATCCTCCTGCGATGGTTAAAGAACGGCAAAATTCTCATTAACGGAGGGTTAAGGCGTGTCAAAGGCATGACTGACGTCATGCCGCAGCCATTGGGCAACAGGTCTGTTTTGGGATAAAACCTCGACTGACTAGCGGTATTCGCTTCGATAGCCCAACCGATCTTGGTAGACCGGGTTGTCAGCTTACCAATTTCGCCTTGGGCCCCGCTGAGGCCTAGCTACGGCACGCCGAGTCTGCCCTAGAGGCGGAACGGTCCTGGGATAGCGTCGAGCTTTGGCATCACCACGCGGGCTATCGTGGCGAAGGGGGAGGGTTTGCAGGTCTGGGCGACGCCCACGTCGGCACGAATGCTCAGTAGGATGAAGGCGTCTTCGAGCGTCAGGTTCCACTCGCCGGCGAGGATGTAGGCGGCTTCGCGACGGGCCTCGCGCATCGCTTCGGGGTAGTCTGTGGCGGTGCCGTGCGCGATCCAGGCGTCTTGCGTCTCGCTGACGGGCCAGGCGCCCTGTCTGCCTTTCAGTAGGTCGAAGCGGACCGTTACCTCACCGGCGATCTCGACGCCCGTGCCGCAAATCTCGCCGTCTCCCATGCTCGCGTGCATATCCCCGACGCCGAACATACCGCCGGGCTGGCGGACGGGGAAAAAGATCTTCATCCCTATTCCGTGCAGGTGGTCGTCGAGGTTGCCGCCGTGCTGGCCCGGCATGGCGTT
>DATDKB010000497.1:0-5996 GCA_036520255.1 Rubrobacter sp.
TCGTCGTGGTGGCGCGGCAGGACTCCGGCTGCGTAAGCGTGGGAGACCGTTATCGAGAGCGGTTGGAAGCGGTTGAGCTCGATCTGATCCAAAAGGGCGGATGGCACCTCCAGTTTGCCAAGCACCTTTTTGATGGAGATCTCCCAGACGGTGGCGGCGCTCACGAAGACCCGGGACTTCGGATCGGATATCGTTGCCATCGCCTCCTCGCCAAATTTCGGCTCGTTCGCCAGCCACCAAAGAAGCACGCGTGTGTCGAGCAGCAGCCTTATGAACGCTCATCCCGGAAGGCGTCGGCGACCTCATCTGGTAACTCGTCGAAGTCCTCGGAAATCCAAACCCTCCCCTCCCATCCACCAAGCACCCTCGGGGTTTCGTCCTCCCGGTAGGAAACGAGCCTTGCGACAGGCTTCCCAGCCCTCCCCATGATTACTTCCTCACCCCCCGGCTGCCCGCTCTACGAGCCGGGAGAAGTGGGTTTTGGCCTCGTGGATGTTTACGATCATCACCAACCCCCGGTGTTGTTGACTAAGTGGCCTAAGCCCGGTTAGCCTACTATGGTCGTAACGCAGGCGTCATGCTCTTTGGGGAGCGAAAGGCGATGCTCAGCCTTTCTTGCTCCCGTAACCGCCGCCGCCAGGAGTCTCGACCGTGACCACGTCGCCGTCTTTGATCTCCCGGCTGACCTTGGGTGGCAGCTCTTCGTCGTTCAAAAGGTTGCGGCCGACCTTGCCCGGTTCTCCGCCTTCGAGGCCGCGCGGGCCATGGCGCCTGCGGTCGGTGAGCAGGGAGAGGCTTGCTGGTGCAAGGACTCTTACGGAGCGGACGAGGCCGTCGCCACCGCGGTGTTCTCCGTCTCCGCCGGAGTCGTAGAGGAGTTCGTAGCGCTCGACGCGCATGGGGTACTCCAGCTCGAAGGCTTCGGTAGGGGTGTTGAGCGTGTTGCTCATCCCGACGTGGACTCCTGAGGGTCCAGGGCCCTTCTCGCTCGCGCCTTGCCCCCCCCCGATGGTCTCGTAGTAGGTCCAGCCGGGACCCCCGATCACGAGGTTGTTCATCGTTCCCTGTCCCTGGGCGGGGAGCGTCGCCGCGTCGGAGAGGGCCGCGAGGACGGTGTCGGCTATGCGGCTGCTCGTCTCGACGTTGCCCGCTACGACGGCGGAGGGGCTCTGCGCGTTCACCAGGCTACCCTCCGGGGCTGTGATGCTGAGAGGGGCGTAGGTGCCGGCGTTGGCCGGGATGTCGCCGGGGAGCAGGACGCGCAGGGCGAAGTAGCAGGCCGAACGGGTCACGGCGAGCGGGCAATTCACGTTGCCCCTGACGGCGTCGGCGGTCCCCGAGAAATCTATGGTCATCGAGTCGCCGTCGATGACGACCCTGGCGCGGATGGGGATGTCCTCGTCCGTTGTTCCGTCGCCTTCCATAAAATCTTCGGCCGAGTATTCGCCGTCGGGCAGGTCGCGGAGGACCTCGCGGGTGCGGCGCTCGGTGTAGGAGATGACCTCGTCGAAGGCGGCGAGAACAGTCTCCAGGCCGCGGCGCTCCACGAGCTCGCGGATGCGTGTTTCGGCGATCTGGTTGGCCGCTATCTGCGCCCTGAGATCTCCGCGCCTTATGGCCGGCGTGCGGACGTTGGCGAGCAAGAGGTCCAGCACGTCTTCCACGTACTCGCCGCCCCGCACCAGGCGGACCGGCGGGATGATGATGCCTTCCTGGAAGATCTCGCGCGAGTCGCTCGGCGCGGAGCCGGGGCGCATACCACCCACGTCGGAATGGTGGGCGCGGGTGACGGCGTAGCCGATGATCTCACCGTCCGGGGCGATGGGGGAGACGAGCGTTATGTCCGGCAGGTGTGTACCGCCCGAGTACGGGTCGTTGATGGCGAACACGTCGCCCGGCTTGGGATCGCGCTTCTTAATGGCGGCGACGGCTTCGGGCATCGCCCCGAGGTGGACGGGGATGTGTTCGGCCTGGGCGACCATGCGTCCCTTCGCGTCGAAGAGCGCCGTCGAGCAGTCGCGGCGCTCCTTAATGTTCGAGGAGTAGGATCCCCGGATAAGGACGGCCCCCATCTCCTCTGAGATGCCCGCGAGGGCGCTTGCCAACACCGAGAGGGTTACGGGGTCTAGCCTGTTTTCGCTCATTTTCTCTCCAGCACGAGCGTGCCGACGTTGTCGATATCGCCTCTCCAACCCTGCCTGACCACGCACGTCGACTCCTTAAACTCGACTATCGCGGGGCCTTCGACCTCGGACCCTTCACCCATCCGTTCGCGGTCGAAGACAGGAACCTCGATCCATTCCCCCCCGAAGTTCGCCTCCCTGCGGCCGCTCTCGGCGCCGCCATCCGGCGGAGGCTCAGCCAGCTCCGGTTTGTCGACGGGGACCGCGGAGATCAGACGCAGGTTCACGAGCTCGACCTCCTCGTCGTCCATCCTGTAGCCGTAGCGTTGTTCGTGCGCCGCGTGGAACCGCTCCTCCAACGCGCCGAAAGACTCCCCGGCCTCGACGGTGAGCTCGAAGGACTGGCCCGCGTACCGTAGATCGGCCCTGCGGGTGTGCTCCGGCCCTTCGAGGTGCTCCGCGGCGGCGGCCTCCATCTCGTCGAACGACCGCTGCACGTCCTCGGCCTCAACTTCTTCTAGACCTTTAAGGTAAGGACGCACGTAGTCCCTGCGCACGTCCGAGATGGCGAGGCCGAGGGCGCTTAGGACGCCGCCAGCGCGGGGGATGAGCACGGTCGACATGCCGAGCTCTTCGGCCAGCGTGCAAGCGTGCATGCCGCCGGCTCCGCCGAAAGCGAGCAGGGCAAAGTCCCGAGGGTCGAGGCCGCGCTCGACGCTGATCACCCGGAGCGCCCGAGCCATCTCGGCGTCGGCGACCCGCACGATGCCGAGGGCAGTCTCCTCGGCGTCGAGGCCGACCTCTTCGCCCAGCGCCGCCAGCGCCTTCTCGGAGAGGTCGCGCCTCAGAGTAACCTCGCCGCCCAACTCGGTTCCATCGGCGAGATAGCCCAGGAAGAGGTTTGCGTCGGTGACCGCCGGTTCTTCGCCGCCCTTATCGTAGGCCGCGGGACCAGGTTCCGCGCCGGCCGAGCGGGGGCCGACGCGCAGGGCGCCGCCGGCGTCGGCCCATGCTACCGAGCCGCCGCCGGCGCTTACGGTATGGACGTCGACCATCGGTAGCTTTATCGGGACGCCGGCGATCATGGTCTCCGTGCTCGTCTGTGCCTCCCCCCTGACAACGGGAGCGACGTCCGTGCTCGTCCCGCCCATGTCGAAGGTCAGGAGGTCCTGGTGGCCGCCGAGGCCGGCGACGTAGGCGGCGCCGACGACCCCGCCGGCCGGCCCCGAGAGGACGAAAGCTGCGGCGTCGCGTATTGCGTCGTCTATCGTGGATACCCCGCCGGAGGACTGCATGATCAGGGGCCGCGGAGCCCCGGCCGCCCCGACCTTGCCACCCAGGTTCTTCAAGTAGGCCGCGAGCCTGGGTGCTAGGTAGGCGTCGGCGGCCGTCGTGGAGAACCGCTCGTACTCGCGGAACTCGGGCAGCACCTCGCTGCTCAAAGAGACGTGCACGTTCGGGAGCGCCTCGCGCAACGCCTCCCCGACCCTCTGTTCGTGATCCGGGTGCATGAAGGCGAAGAGCAGGCACACGGCAACCGCCTCGACATCGGCCTCGCGGACGGCCGAGATGGACTCGTCCAGGCTCTCTTCGTCGAGGGCTTCGACCTCGCCTTCGGGTCCCATTCTCTCTCTAACCGTGAAGCGCAGGTTCCGCGGGACGAGGGTGGGTGGACGGTCTTGCGTCAGGTCGTAGAGGGAGGGGCGGTTCTGGCGGGCTATCTCCAGCACGTCCTTGAAACCCTCCGTGGTCACGAGCGCCGTGCGGGCCCCGTTGCGTTCCAGGAGCGCGTTCGTCGCCACCGTCATACCGTGGGCGAGGGCGGCGAGGGATGCGGGTTCTACATCCGAGGCGTCGATGGCGTTCATCACGCCCTCTGACTGGTCCTTCGGCGTCGACGGGACCTTCGCCGTGACCAGCTCTCCTTTAGAGAGCGCGACCAGGTCGGTGAACGTTCCGCCGACGTCTACACCGAGACGAGTGGTACTCATGTGTTCACCCTACCCAACTGCAGTACTTTCGATGCACCAGTCTCCCGCGTACCTGCTCCCCACGCGCCTATGCGGAGGCTCCTTCGAGGTCCTCCTGCGTCTTTAGGAGGTCTGTCCCCGCCGTCTCCCTCACCGTCAGGATGACGAGCAGGGTCGCGACGGCGCCGCCTATAACGATAAACGCTGGAGAGAGGGGGTTGCCGGTTGTCGAGACCAGGTATTGCGCCAGGTAAGGCGAGCTGCCCCCGAAGATCGCCACCGAGAAATTGTAGCCGATGGAGAAGCCCCCGTAGCGCACGCGCGTGGGGAAGAGCTCCGTAAGGGCGGCGATGGACGTGCTTATGAACACCGCGAGGAGTGCCCCGAGCGCCACTTGGGCCAGGATGGCGGCGAAGAGATTACCCACGTTCAGGAGCAGGAAGAGGGGGTAGGTCAGCACCGCATAGCCGATGCAAGACGCCAGCAAGAGAGGCTTTCTCCCGATGCGGTCCGAGAGGGCGCCCAGTGGCGGTATCAGGGCCATCCCAACGAGCAGCGTAATCGTGGTCGAGAGCGAGGCCGCCGTCGGCGAGAAGCCCAGGGGGTCCTGGAAGTAGGTCGTCATGTAGCTCAGGACGACGTAGAAGCCGATGTTCTGGATTATGACGAGCCCGCCGACCTGTAGGATCTGCTTCCAGTTCTCGACGAAGGTCTCCCGGAAAGGCGATTGGGAGACTTCTCCCGTCTCCTCCAGGGCCCTGAATTCCGGGGTATCTTCGAGCCTCAACCTTATGTACAGACCGACGATCCCGAGCGGCCCGGCGAGCAGGAACGGTATGCGCCATCCCCAGGAGATGAGGACGTCTTCGGGGAGCACGGTAGAGAGGAACAAGACCAGGACCGAACCCAGCATGAAACCTATGAGGGTAGAGAATTCGAGCCAGCTAACCAAAAACCCTCTGCGCTCGTCCGGCGAGTACTCGGCCAGAAACGTGGAAGCGCCACCGAACTCCCCGCCCGCGGAGAAGCCCTGCAAGCAACGCGCGATGACCAGCAGCAAGGGAGCCCACACGCCTATCGTGGCGTAAGAAGGCAGCAGCCCGATCACGAATGTGGAGAGCGACATCAAGATGATGACGGTAGCAAGGACGCGCTGGCGTCCGATCCTGTCGCCCAAGGGCCCGAAGAAGAGCCCCCCGAGGGGACGGACGAAGAAGGCTGCGGCGAAGATCGCGAACGTGGAGAGCAGCGCGGCCGTCGGGTCGTCAGGCGGGAAGAAGACGGCCGCCAGCGTCACGGCGAGGAAGCTGTAGGTCGCGAAGTCGAACCATTCGACGGTGTTGCCTATAGCAGCCCCGACGATGGCTCGCCTCAAAGTCGTCTCTTCTACTCCCGGTACCGCCTCGTCTACGGATTGCCCCCGCGCATCCATGCTCAGTACCCCCCTTTTGAGGCTTTTCCTCTGTGAGTGAAGTATAGAGAATGCTGCCGCCAGGTACCATGGCCCCTCGCATGGAGAGCCCGCACCTTTCGAACGTCAGATCCGGGCATCTTTATCCCTCGTGCTCAAACGACCTCACCCAGACGGGCCGCGGCCCGCAGACGCGCGGTCGCCCCCGAGTCGGGGACGTAAGATCCTGATCCCTTTCCCTTCACGACGACGCCGTAGACTTCGCCGGCTCGATCCGTCGATACGAGGCCGTCCTCGACGTCGTGGGCCACCCGGTCGGGTTCCCGCTCCGAGGGCTTACCGTATCCTCCCCCGCCGGGTAAGCTCAGGACGACCCGCTCCCTGGCATCCATACGCTGCTGGCGCTTGGGATGGAGCTCTCTGCCGTCAGTGGTGTGCACCGCCCCCGCGGCCCCAGGAGATCCACCCTGGATGCCCTGGGCCGGGCAACGG
>DATDKB010000498.1:0-2935 GCA_036520255.1 Rubrobacter sp.
GCCAGCTCAAGGCTGCCACGCCGGAGCCCAGGACCGAGATGTGCCCGTCTTCCGGGCGCAGCCACAGGTCCGCCGAGGGGCAGCGGCGCGCCAGCCACTCGCTGTGCGAGCTGGGCACGACCCGATCCCGGCATCCGTGCACGAAAAGGGCCGGAGCGATGATGTCGGCGGGGTCGAAGCCCCAAGCACCGACGCCGGCTAGGTCGTCGTCGACGAACCCCCCCATGCCGCCGGCGAGGGCGGGACGGACCACGTCGATAACCCACGACCATTCGCCGGCGAGAGCGGCTTCGTCTTCGGGGGTGAACTCCGGCTCGTCGTCGGACTGGGCCAAGTGCTTCTCCAGGGCTGCGCGCCCGGCTGCCGCCGCGCGCAGGTCGGCCACGCCAGCTGGCTCGAATCCTTCGAACCAGTCGAGCCCCTCGGCGCCGAACGGGGCCATCCCGGCCACCACGACCACACCCAGCACGCGTTCAGGAAGCAGCGCGGCGCACGCTAGGGCGTGCGAACCGCCGCCGGAATGTCCCATGAGCGCGAACCGCTCGATGCCCAAAGCGTCGGCGACTGCGGAGGCATCGGCGGCCGCCGACGCCACGTCCCGGTCTGGGCGGGGGGTCGACCCGCCGTAGCCGGGCCGATCGTACGATACCCAGCGGATGCCGAGCCGGTCCGCGGCCGAGAAAAGGGGCTGTGGGGGCGCCCCGATGTTCGGCGAGCCGTGGTGCCAGAATACGGCGAGCCGGCCGGCCGCCTCATCCGCGCCCGTGTCGTAGGCGTGCAGGGTGCGGCCGTCGCCTAGCTCCAGATCGGTTTCCGTAACCACCCGCCTAGTCTAAGGGCCGTACCCTTCCTTTTCGCCCCCGAACTTCGGAGAATTCCCCTTCCACGCACTCCGCTGAATAAGGGCATGAAGAAGCAACTGTCTTGGATGTCAATGGGAAAGATAGGCAGGAGACCTCCAAGGAGTGCGGTGTTTGAGGACGGCATTGAGGATCGAGAGCAGCTTGCGCATGCAGGCTACCAAAGCCACCTTCTTCGGTTTGCCGGCCGCTAAGAGTCGCTCGTAGAATTGCTTCACTACCGGGTTGCGGCGCGTGGCGACCAGAGCGCCCATGTATAGCGCCGCTCGGACCTCGGCTCTCCCTCCCCACACCCTACGATGGCCGCGCAGGGTGCCCGAGTCGCGGTTGAGTGGAGCGACCCCCACTAGGGCGGCCACTCGCTTGTGCGTGAGCGTGCCAAGCTCGGGCACTCCGGCCAGCAGGGTCCGAGCCAGCACCGGGCCTACTCCGGGCACGCTTCTCAAGAGCGCCTCGTTCTCGCCCAGGACGGGGCTGCTCTCGATCGCCGCCTCTAAGTCGCGTTCTGTGCGGGAGAGCTCCTTCTCGAGCCACCTTATGTGGGCCTTGATGCGTTTGGCCACCGGTTTGGCCGCCGAGGACAGGCGGTTGTTCTCGGCGGCTATCATCCCGAGCAGCTGCCTGCGGCGGGCCACTATGGCTTGCAAAGCGCGGATCTCTTGATCGGGAAGGGACTTTGGAGCAGGCCGCACAGCCTCGGCGAAGCGCGCCAGGATCGAAGCGTCGATCCGATCGGTCTTGGCGAGGGTCCCCGTGGCCCTGGCGAAGTCGCGCACCTGACGGGGATTGATCACCACTACTGGCAATCCCGCCGCGGCCAAAGCCCCAACCACCGTCCGCTCGAAGCCACCGGTGGCCTCCACTATCACTAGCACGGTAGGCTCCTCCAGGAGGCGAGAGAGCAGGGCGTCGACCCCGCTGTCGTCGTAAGCGACGAAGAAGGCCTCCTCCTTTTGGTGGCTTTCGGGTTCGCTCCATCGTAAGCAGACGTCCAAGCGATCCTTGGAGACATCCACCCCCGCGAAGAGCCGTGCCGTCGTCTTCCTCGTCGTCGTGGGGTCCAAGAGCTTGCTCCTCCTTTGCTGTTGGAGGCCCTTCCTTGCGGATACGGGCTCCCCTCGTCTTAGGACGAAGTGGCCCAGGCAACTGTTCGGGCTCTCTCTGCTCGTTCTGAATGGTAGGGCGCGACGACCTAGCGACTTCTTCGCGGTCTTCTTGACGGACCAGGGCCGAGGTCGGTCTGTCGCGCCCACCCGGCCGATTTTACGACCGCAAACAAGATACAAGGGCCGAGGCTGCGAGACCCCGGCCCTAGGTAGGCCTCGCTATTGAGTTGCTTCCTCGTCTACCTCGTACTGAGGGGCAGAGCTACTCTAGCGGCCTCTCATGCCAAGACTGCGCAGACATCTGTTAGGCTCCCTTCGCCCGTCGGTGGCGTGAGGGCGACGATGGGCCCCTCCTCCTCGACGCCGACGAAGGTGAACCGCCCGACGGTCAAGAAAATGCCGACCTCCTCACCGAAGATAAGGTTGCTGCCTCTCGCCTCCACGTCGAGGTTGCCATCTGGGCGCTCCGTTGTAAGGAAGCTGCCAGTTATGACGTAAGTCACCTGGTTCGTTGGCTCAGTGAGGTTCGTTAGGGTGATGCGCAGATTGGGCGAGGTGATGAGTGTCTGCCCACTATCCAAGACAATTTCTTTCGACTTGCCACTCACGTCCGCTTGAACCGGGAAGTCGCATCCAGGTAACGTGACGTCTTCTACATCGACGTCCCCGGGGGGCGCTGCCGAGGAAGCTCTGGGCAGCAGCACCAACACCACGGCCAGCGCGAGCGCCACGCCTGCTACCAGCACCAGCATCCTGCGATGCAAGAGCATATCCATTTATTCTCCTTTCCTGGTCTTCTTTTCACCCGATGTACGCGACAGGTTCTTGCTCGATCCGCCCCCTTTCTCCCTTTGTTCCCAAAACAAAACCGGCCCACCTCCTTATGTGAGGTAGCCGGTTGCGCCACTGGCTCTGCTCGCCTTCAAGCGCCCATCTTAGAAGAGCGGGCTTCGAAGCCTCTACACTATT
>DATDKB010000499.1:0-3186 GCA_036520255.1 Rubrobacter sp.
CTCCAGCCGCCGCAGCTCGTAGACGCCCGGACGGGCCGCACGGCCTTGCAGCGCGGTTTGCGAGGGATCCTGCAAGACGCACTGCGACGCCTTCGCAGGCACGTCGGTCAGCTCGATGGCCTCCCCGCGCTCGTTGACGAAAACGCCCGCGATGCGGCGGATTCCCCGCGAGGGCGGTAGCCTCAAGTCTAAGCATACCTCGATGGTCTGTCCAACGACATAAGCCACGGTACGTACATCCTACACCCCGGGATTGCTGGTGTCCTTCGGAGGGATCGCCGTTGAGCAGTATAATCTGCCCCGTGAGCAGGACCCTCGTCGACGACAGGTACGAGTTGCGGGCCGTAACGGGCAGCGGTGGCATGGCCGACGTGTTCCTAGCTTACGACCGGGTCCTCGACCGCGATGTCGCGCTCAAGCTGCTGAAGGACCGCTACGTCCGAGAGGGAGAGTTCGTCGAGCGCTTCAGGCGCGAGGCCAAGAGCGCAGCCGCCCTGGCAAACCGGCACATCGTTCCCGTCTTCGACCGAGGGGAGACCGAGGACGGCGCCTACTACATAGCGATGGAGTACGTACCCGGGGGCGATCTCGGGGATCTCTTAGAGGGTCAGGGAAAACTCCCGCCGCGTAGGGCCACGGAACTAGCGCTGCAGGTCGCCGAGGCCCTGAAGGCCGCCCACGAGCGCGGCGTTCTCCACCGCGACATCAAGCCGCGCAACATCCTTATCACGGGATCTGGGCACGCGAAGGTCGCGGACTTCGGCATAGCGCGGTCAGTGGAGGCAACCACGATCTCCCACCCGGGCGACATACTTGGCAGCGTGAAGTACTTGTCCCCCGAGCAGGCGGCGAGGGAACCGGTGGGGCCGGGGAGCGACCTGTAGTCGTTGGGCGTGGTCCTCTACGAGATGCTCACGGGGAAGATCCCCTTCGAGATCAGGTTGCCGGAAGACGTGTCCGCCGAGCACGCGAAGGGGCCACCGCGCCGTCCGAGCGAGGCGAACCCGGAGATTCCGAAGGCCCTAGACGCCGTCGTAATCGGGCTACTTGCCACGAACCCGGCGGACCGCTACGGAAGCGCGGCCGAGTTGGCGAACGACCTCAGGCGGGTGCGGGATGGTATGCCTTCGGTTTTCTCCTCGGCGGGTGCGCTCCCCTCCGACGCCTCCACCGACGCACCGACGATGGTGCTCAACCCGACCGCATCTGGCGGTGATCCCGGTGGCACTGCCGGCACGTCACGCAGGAGGAGGTTGTGGAACTCCATACTGTTCGCCGTGCTGGTATGCGTGGCTCGCGATCGTCGGCTGGGGCCTGCTTCGGTCCGGTGGCCTTCCCAGCGTCTTGGGCGCCCAGTGGGACAAAGTCAGAGGATCGCCAAAAGGTAGCGAACGAGCGCAAGGCGGCGTTCAAGAGGTCGAGGTGCCCGCGGTCAAAGGACTTGAGAAACAAGCTGCACGCAGGCGTCTCGACGAGGCCGGCTCCCGGGTCGCGATCCGGTCTCAACGAAGCTCCCAGGAGGACGCCGACAGGGTCCTCGAGCAGTCGGTGGCCGGCGGCAAGCGAGCAAGGGAAGGGTCGAAGATCATCCTCACGGTCGGCGGAGGACCGCGGATGGCGAAGGTATCCGACCTGGTCGGCCTCACCTACTCTGAGGCAGTGGGGAAGCTGGAGCGGGCTACCTGCTCGGAGGGGTGAAGGGGGTCCCCAGCAAGGCCGTGCCCGCGGGCATCATTGCGGGGCAGGACCCGAAGGCCGGGACCCCGCTGGATCGGGGTTCCTACGTGTACCTCACGAGCAGCATCGGGTCGCCGTCGGAGACTACCTCCGGATTCTAGGGCCTATCGCCTCCCCCGAAGCGTCCTGCTCCTCGCCACCCATCAATACCGGCGTGGCTGCTTTTCAAGTGGCAAGGATCACATTCGGCGGGAGAAAGGCGCCACTGGAGCTATAGGCGTCCTTGAAATGCTTCCTCCCACGCGCACCGGTGTCCCCGATCGTTTCCGCTCTCCTAAGAGCGGAAGCTGCTGCGGAATCTAATTGGTGGAGATTGGCTGTGCGGAAGCGCGAGACACTCGGTACCGCGTACGCTCGAGGGACCGAGATGCATCCGCGTCGTGAGCCGCCGAACTACCCACGCGCACTCGCCTCATCCGCTCCAGTGCCTCGGCCAGCGCCTCGCTGCGGAAGTCCCGCTGTTCCTCGTCCGTGAGCTCGCCGATGGCAAAGTACGCCTCCTGCTCGCGGGCGCACGGTCCGCAGAAGGCCACGCCAAGGATCTCCACCTCCGCTCGACGCGGGCAAGGATTGTCCGTCTTACTATGCACCTGGCAAGGTGCCGGCTTCCTCGCCTCGTTCAAGTAACAGCCTGCCTGGGTTCCTAGACCGCTTCCTTAAGGGCGTTGCCCGCGCTGAAGGCGGGAACCTTCTGGGCCGCGATCTCCATCTTCTGACCGGTTTGGGGGGTTCTCCCCTCCCTGGCCTTGCGCTCCTTGACGGAGAACTTCCCGAAGCCCGTGATATGAACCTCCTCGCCGGCCTTTAACGCCTCGGTCACGACCTCCTCGAAGGCAGCGAAGTGCCTCTGGGCTTCGCTGGTGGGCACGTCGGCCTCCTGTGCGATCCTCTCGATGAGTTCCTTCTTCTTCATGGTTGCTCCTTTCTACGGGCGCCTTCGGCTTCCTGGCGGCCCTGCTCATGTTGCTCGCCTTCCTGTTTATACGGAAGCCGGGGTCCCTTACCATCCCCTCGCTCCTGGCGGATTTGGCGGAGCGGACGTTGTTGGGGTGTGCGATGGGAGATGCACCCCATCTGGGGCAAGTCTATCCTCCTAATCGCGCGACCATCTCATAGACGACCGCGCGTCGACGCTGTGGTACTGTCCGACCCGCCGCGATAGTGCTCCAACATCATCAGGGCGAAGGTGTCGGCTTCTATCTCGCCGTGCCGTCCCTCAACCTGCCTCGTCTTGCGGAGGTAGTAGAAGGCCTCGTGCGCCGCCAAGAACACCAATACCTCGTCCTCGCTCCTCAGCTCCATTGGACTCTCTCGCCGTTGCTACGGGCGGCGACGTAACGATCGCCTACCTTATGGCCTTCAGGCACTTCCGGCCACGTCCCGTCGGGGTTGCGATACAAGGGGATACGCGCATGTATTGGTGGATCGGGTACGCGGCGTGCTCGCTCA
>DATDKB010000500.1:0-3340 GCA_036520255.1 Rubrobacter sp.
GTCGGCACCCAGCTCGCCATCGAGGCCACGGCGCATGCGGAGGGAGCCCTCGCGCTCGCTGGCGCTGCTCCCGCGGGCGGCTACGGCCTCGGGATACGGCTGGTGCTTGCCGGCGGCGTGGCTCTTTACCTGGCGGGCATCGCCTTCGTCGACCGGGTGAACGAGGGAACCGTTGGAGATCGCGCGGTCCTTGTCCGGCTGGCGACCGCCGCTTTCCTCGCCGTCCTCGCCTCTATCGGTGCCTCCCTTTCGCCGCCCGTTTTCGTGGCGCTGACCGCCCTGATCATGGTCCTTCTGATGGTGTTCGAGAGCATCTACGACGACCGCTTAGTCAGCGAGTAGATCCCTCCGTACCGGCGCACGGCAAAGGGGCGGATCTAACACCGCCCCCTTGAGGTTTAGAGGCTTGAGTCAACGCAGAGTGCAGCCTCCCTCCACGGCGTCCTCGCCGATCACCATGCCGATCCGTCCCCCGGACCGTACGTCCCACTTGGCCACCTTGTTCGTGTGCCTGACGAGGGTCGCCAGCTCTGGGCTGTCGTAGCCCGTGAACCGGCCGTTCGTGAAGCACAGCCGCTCCTGCCCTGGCGGCTGGACCGTGTAGTGGAAATCGGGGCCCAGAGTGTTTTTCTCGGTGGTCCGGGGTTCGGGCTCCATCTGGAAGAGCCCGCCCTGCTGGCAGTCCTTAGCCTGGATCTTCATGTCCTGGCCGCCGCCGCTGCGCTCCAGCACGACAGCCTCGTTGTTGAGGTCGAGGCTTACGCCGCTGGTGAGCGTCTCGCCGTGGTTGGGGACCTTGCTCTCGAAGATCACCGTAGGCGCGTTGATGGGCAGGTTCTTGTCGGCCCTGGGCGAGTTGGCGCCGGTGTGCTTGTAGTTGAGGACGGCGAAGTCCCTGGAGCGGACGGTGAACTTTATGTACTTGCCCCGCACCGCGATGGTCTGACCGACCTGACTGGCCCGGATGGTTCTGTCCTGGTCGCCGGAGAAGCTCCTGCCGTCTGTGCTCACCGTGAAGCCTGAGCAGGTGCCGCCCTTCGCGGCCTCGGCAGGCCTGGTTACCGAGGACAGAATCGCGAAACCGACCAGCAGGATCGCCGCTACCGCACCAACCCATGGCAGGTAAGCCCTTGATCTCCTGACGAAGTCGAAAGTCATAACCCTCCTTTTGGGCGTCCCCTGGGGCACCCGCTCTCGTGCTTACACGGGGTTTATACGCAGTGGAGGTGTCAACAGTTGGCGCCACGAGAGAAAATGGGTGGCGCGGCCTACTCTTTCTCGCCTCTATTGAGGAGGTGGCGTATCAGGTAGACGCCCAGGACGAGGATGACGAGAGCGACGATACCGTAGCCGAAGGACTTCGCGACTGCCAGGAGGTTGCTCCAGTAGGAGCCGAAGACATAGCCGACGAGCGTGTAGGCAACAGCCCATACGGCAGCTGCCGAGAGGTTGTAAGGTAAGAATTTGTAGTACTTCATCCTGCTCACCCCGGCGAACAGCGGTGTCATGCTCCTGAGGCCCGGCCCGAAGCGACCGACGAAGACCATCTTGCCGCCGTGGGCCTCGAAGGAGCGCTCGACCTTCTCCAGGGTTCCCTCGTTGATCAGGAAGTGGAGGAAGCGCATCTTGAGGACGCGGCTGATAAGGGGTCGCCCGCCGATCCGCCCGATCCAGTAGACGGCGTTGTCCGAAACCAGAGCGCCCGCGAAGCCGGAGAGCATCACCAGCGGGAGCGCGACCCTCCCGAGGTTGGCGAACCATCCCCCCGCAAAGAGGACCACGTCGCCCGAGGCCGGCAGGCCGAAGTTGTCGAGCGCCGCCCCGATAAAGATCACGGCGTACCCGTGGGCGAGCAGCAAACCCGAAACGAAGTGCAGGATGCCCCGGGGCGAATCTGGGATGGATGCGATGAAGTCTGCAGGGTTAGGCATGAACCGACGTTTTATACCACGCCGCCTTACGTCTTCCCATGCGGCGCGGTTGACGCGCGCGGGGGCCACGGCTATGCTGCGCTGCTAAGCAGGGGGCGAGGGGGCGCAGGAAGCCGGTGCGAGTCCGGCGCGGTCCCGCCACTGTAACCGGGGAGCGAACCCGAAAAACGAGCCACTGCCGCGGCTTCGAGCCGGGCGGGAAGGCCGGAGGCGAGCGTAGATCCGGGAGCCAGGAGACTGGACCTTCGCCCGCAAAGATCCGGCCGGGGCGAGGACCCCGAGAGGGAGGTTCTTGTGGAAAGGGATTTTCGACGCATCTCGCTTGGAGAGGTGCCGCTGTGGAGCTGGTTGCTGACGCTCCTCCTCCTGGGGTTGCTCTTCACCCTTCTCTTCGCCAGCGGGGATCTGCTCGTACCGCTGCTCGGGCACTCTGCGAGGGTAGCTAACTACCTGCACGAGTTCGCCCACGACGGGCGTCACCTGCTCGCAGTTCCCTGCCACTAAAGAGGACGGACAAGTGATAGCGCTCTACCTGCGCCGGGGCATGGCGGCCGGGTTGCTCGCAGGTCTCCTTGCGGGGCTCTTCGCCTTCGTTATCGGAGAGCCGCTGCTCGACCAGGCGATAGGGCTCGAGCACTCGGCGCACACGCACGATGGCGAGGAAGTCTTCAGCCGCTCTGCCCAGAAGGTCGGGCTGTTCTTCGCCACGGGGTTCACGGGGGTGTTCGTCGGAGGGTTGTTCGGGCTGGCGTTCGCGTACTTCCGCGGTCGCCTGGCTTCCGAGAGCGACTGGACCCGCAGCCTCTCTCTCGCGGCGGCGATCTTCGCCGGGGCGGCTTTGATCCCCTTCCTCAAGTACCCGGCCAATCCTCCCACGGTCGGAGAGCCCGCCACGATCGGAGCCCGCACGTCCGCCTACTTCGCGATGGTCGGGCTCTCGCTGCTGGCGGTCCTGATCTCTTGGTACGCCTCTGGTCTGCTCCAGAGACGCGGGGTGAGCACCCCCGTGCGCCACGTAAGCGTCGGTCTGGGGTTGGCAACCGTCGTAGCCGCACTGTTCCTGATACTCCCCGCTACCGCAGATCCCGGACATTTCCCGGCCGGCCTGCTGTGGAGCTTCCGGCTCACTTCACTCGGCACCCAGCTCGTCCTGTGGACGGGGCTCGGGGTGCTCTTCGGCGCCCTCTGCGAGCGGGCCGGCCGGAGGGGCACGCTTTGAGGGGGACCCTGCTCGTCGCCGGGACGCACTCCGACGCGGGGAAGAGCGTCGTCGTCGCCGGCATCTGCCGTTGGCTCGCCCGTGAAGGGGTCAGGGTCGCGCCCTTCAAGGCGCAGAACATGGCGCTCAACTCCTTCGTGACGCGCGAGGGGGCCGAGATAGGCCGCGCCCAGGCCGCCCAGGCCGCCGC
>DATDKB010000501.1:0-6392 GCA_036520255.1 Rubrobacter sp.
CTGGTAGATGAAGAAGAGGGCGAAGGGCAGGAAAAGGAGGGAGAGGACGGGGCCCCAGACGGAGAGGGCCTCCCTGGAGATAGGGCCGCCGAAAAACCCGGCGAAGGACCTCACCAGTAGCGGGTACAGCGGGAAGAAGGCTGGAGAGACATTGTCGGGTGGGTTGAGGTACCCGCCCAACGCCAGCATCACGTAGTGCTCCCCGTCCCAGTGCGACCAGAGGTTCATGCTCCCGAAGGGCACATCCAGGGTCGAGCGCTGGAAGCCTGAAGTCGGCACGACCCTGGCGAGAATGAGGCCGCAGACGAGGTAGAGAAGCCTGCTCGCCGCCGAGACCGCAAGCACGAAACCTACCCCGTTGCTCTTCCTGTTCTCTCCGTCGAATTTCATCGCTGGTCCGGAATCTCCCGCGCCGCCGGGGGATTATACCCGCGCGTTCTCCGCCCGAAAGACCGGCGACGCCGGTTGAGCTTTCAGCCATCAGTCAATAGACAAGAAGCTGAAGGCTGGCTGCTGAGAGCTGACGGCGCGGTTCGTAAGAGGGCTTGGTCTCTTGCGAACCCCTTTAGCCGCTGCGGGGGGCGAAGATGATGACGCTGTCGTTCTGGAAGACCGTTTTGTAGAGGTCCTTCTGGAGTGCGTAGCGGCGCCAGTCCGCGTCGGGGGAGCTTTTGTGGAACACGATGTAGCGGACGTCGTTCTTGTCGATGAGCTGCGCGGTGCGTTCGCTGGTGGGGTTTTTGAGTATGTGCAGCGCGTCCCACATTGGACCGGCTCCGAAGGGCGGGAGGTCTCTGGCGCGCTTGATCCTCTCCGCGTCGTAGGACTGCATCCTGGTGTAATCGCCCATCGCGAGCATGGCGCGGCTAGGGACGTAGCCCAGGTAGGGGGTGACGACTATGCTTCCGCCATGGTTGTGCTGCCGGAGCCACGTTCCGGCGGCGACGACCTTGGCCGGGGCCGGCCTGTCTTTGAGGCGTGTGCTCGGCCCGGCGGCTTGCTCCAGGCTCTGGACCGACTGCGCGCCCACGAGGGTGGCCGAGAGGGCGACCGCGAGCACGACCGCCGCAAGGGCCCCTCCTCCGGCGGGCCGGAGCGAGAGCGGCACCCGCAGCAAGGTAACCAGGGCAAGGGCCGCGAGTAGCGCGAGCGGCACGCCGAGGTCCCGCTCGAAGCGGTCCGGGAAGCCGCTGTAGGAGGTCAGGCTGCCGAAGAACAGCAGCAGGGTCCACACCAGCAGGGTGAGGCGCGCTAGGATGTCCGGCGTACCCTTCGCGTTCTCGCGGCCGGCGAGCATGAACGGAAGACCGAGCAGGCCGAGCCAGAGGACGGGGTGCGAGAGGGTCATCAGGAAGTGCCCGGGGCCGTTCGCCGGTTTGGTTCCTATCGCCATCGCCACGGCCTCCCCGCCCCTCCCCGTCTCGGAGCCGCCGAGCATCCCCGCCACCAGGTTGGGCAGGTCGTAGGTGTCCCAGGCGTAGAACACGCAGAGGAGGCCGAGAAGGACGAGCGAGAGCAGGAGGTAGGCGCCCCTCCTGCGGTCCCGTAGTAGCAGGTAGGGTAAGAAGAGGACCGACACCACCGCCAGGAGCACGGCGAGACTGTAGCCCGCTATCTGGTGGTAGAGCACCGTCGAAGAGCCGAGCAGGGCCAGCAGTATCCCGCCGCGTGTCCCTGGCGAGGCGTACATCCCGATCAGGGCCGCCACGGCGAGCACGATTAGGAAGTACTCGCCTATGAAGTTCGGCAATCGCGCCTCCTCGAACTGCAGATACGTGCTGCCGAGGAGCAGCCCCGAGGTGAGGGCGGCGGCCACCCCGTACTCCCAGCTCCACATACGCCTCGCCAGCGCGTAACAAGCCAGCGCGCACAGCAGCGGGAGCGTGGGGGTGAGGATCGGGAACACCTCCAGCGGCCTGAAGCCGCTTAGGCGTGAGATCATGGCCGTGAGCAGGTGAAACCCCGGCGGATAGAGCATGAACGACTCGTTGGACCCGCTTCTCATCATCATGCCGGCCATCACTGCGTGCTCGTAACGGTCAATGCCCCTCGGGAAGGGCCAGCCGTTCACGATCGGCCCGAGGTAGCCGCGCGCGAGCACGAGAAGTAACACCACGCCGAGCAAGGCGTATCGGGCCGCCGGCGCGATGGGTCTGCCGCTTTCTAGTCGTTCTTGGGTCGCCTCCCTCCCGCGCGGCGCCCACAGGTAAGCCGCCCCCGCGGCGAGCACGAGGAGGGCTATCGGAAGCATGAACCATTCGCCCGGCGTCAGGCCCAGGAGCATCGCGAGCGCCAGCGCGAGGGCCGCGGCGAGTGGTACGAGCGTGGAGACCCCGGATCGCGAGGGCGGGTTACAGATCGGCTCCTCGCCCTTTTTGGCGGGCCCGAAGAGCAGGTAGAGGGCCAGCCCCGCGAGGAATACCAGCGCCGCTGAAACGATGGTTACTGTGAGGGTGACGCCCGTCGCGAAGAGGTAGGTCTGCAGGAGGGCCGCGGTCGGCACCAGAGTAATGGAGAGCGCGATGGTGTAGGCCACCCGCTCGGCGAGGTCTCCCGATCGGAGCAAGGTCCTCGTCCAGAACCATCCAGGAAGAACTCCTATCAACAGGACCGCGGGGAGGGCCTGGATCAGGTCGCCGATCAAACGCCGCCCCGTTGCGCAGGTGGGCTGGAAGTGGACTCGTCCATCGCGGGAATGTATAACACTTAACCTGGATGAAACCCAGATCCGGGATACAGCTAGAGAAACCACAACGGCTCTCCGCCGAGATCCGTCCTGCGAAACGAACGCGAAGGCGGTAGACCGCACGAAGAGAACGCTTTTCATAGGGATTTACTCGCTCCTGGGGCTGGCCGTGGCCTGCGCGCTCTCGGCCTGCTTCCCCTCGGCCGAGGGGAAGCCGCCTAAAGAGACGGGGGAGAAGCCGAAACCCCCGAACGTGGTCCTCATCCTCACCGACGACCTGACCTCGGACGACCTGAACCCGAACACGCTCAAACACATGCCCAACCTGAGGAAGCTGCTCATCGACAAGGGCACCACGTTCGACGAGTCCTTCGTCAGCAACTCTTTGTGTTGCCCGAGCAGGGCCACCATTTTGCGCGGCCAGTACACCCATAACCACCAGATCCTGAGCAACGATCCGCCGCTCGGCGGCTTCGAGAAGTTCCGCTACCTCGGCCACGAGAACTCGACGATGGCCACCTGGGCCAAGGAGCAAGGCTACAGGACGGCCTTCTTCGGGAAGTACCTGAACGGGTACAACGACACTTATATCCCCCCAGGATGGGACGAGTGGTACGCGGTGACGGGCAACTATTTGAGCCACACCTTCAACGAGAACGGCCGCATCGTTGACTACGACCCCGAAAACGACTACGACACCGACGTGATCTCAGACAATGCCTCCGACTACGTCACGCGCACGGCCGGCGCAGATCCGCCGTTTTTCACGGCCGACAGGCCCTTCCTTATGTGGATCGGCACGAAGGCCCCCCACCAGCCTGCCACCCCGGCCCCCCGCGACGAGCACGCCTACCCGGACGTCTCGTTGCCGCGGCCGCCCAACTTCGACGAGAGAGACGTCTCCGACAAGCCAGGCTGGGTCAACGACAATCCACCTTTGAGCCTGGAGCAGAAGGGATACATGGATGAGCTGCACCGCAAACGCCTGCAGTCCATGCTCGCCGTGGACGACATGATAGGGGACCTCGTCAAGTCTTTACACGACTCCGGCGAGCTCGACAACACGTACATATTCTTCACCTCGGACAACGGCTTCCACCTGGGCCAGCCCCGCCTGGGCGCCGGGAAGTGGACGCCCTACGAAGAGGACATCAGGGTTCCGCTGATCGTGCGCGGCCCCGGCGTACCCGAAGGCAGAACCCTGCACCACATGGTGCTGAACAACGACCTCGCGCCGACCTTCGCCGACCTCGAAGGGGCCAAAACACCCTCCTTCGTTGACGGGCGATCGCTCGTGCCGCTCCTCGACGACGACCCGACCCTCATAGAAGACTGGCGCCAGCGCTTCGTGCTTGAAGGCGTCGCGGAGCGGAGCGGGGTGGCCCAGCCCCCCTTCATCACCGAGAGCACGGTCGCGCCCCTGCTCACGGGCGACCCGCTGCCCAACAACTGGCGGCGGACCTCGGCCGCGAGCGCCCAACTAAGCGAGGAGTGGGGAAGACCCTGGATGAAGGCCCTCAGAACACACAACTACCTGTACGTCGAATACAAGACTGGCGAACACGAACTCTACGACCTGAGGAACGACCCCTACGAACTGCGCAACAAGTACGAAACGGCATCCCCGGGCCTCAGGCAGCGGCTGGAGGCACAGCTCGATTCGCTCAGGAAGTGCACCGCCGAGGAATGCCGCGTCGCCGAAGGCGGACGACCAGAAACCAAGCTTTCAGCCGAAAGCAAAAAGCTGAAGGCTGATAGCTGACGGCGGACCGCTTTAGTCTCAGCTTTTCGCGTAGGGCTCTCTTCCAGGCGGTAGCAGTTCGTAGAGGAGGCCTTCCTCTACGGTGACCACCCTGAAGCCGGCTTTTCGGAAGGGATCCAGGTTCGTGGACTCCTGGTCGAGCAGGTAGACGCGGCCCTTCCTTGCGGCCATTTTGGCGGACTTCACCCCCGAGAGGTCGTCGGTCCCGTAGCGGCGGTCCGTGGTCACGAGGTCTATGTCGTCTGGCCACACGATGTCGGCGTAGGAGACCTCCGTGTTGTGGAAGAACGGGTCTACGATGGTAAGGTCCGTGCGGCGCTTCTCGACGAGCACCATGTACCACATGCTGCTCCTGTGGTGCAGGACCGTGGCGTTCGGTGCGGCGTTCTTGGCGACGGCCTGGATCTCTTTCTGTCCCCGGTAGACCCCGCTCATGTCGCTCCTGGCGTAAGTCTCGCCCACGCCGAACAACGGCAAAAGAAGCATCACCGCCGAGAGTCCGCCGATGACGCCCCACCTTGCCACCTTCAACAGGCCACCCACGAGGGATTCGGCCTCGTCGAGCAGCGCCCCGAACCCGGCCGCCGCCCACATAGAGAGCACGAGGTAGGTCGGGATGAAGTAGAGGGCGATGTCCGGGATGTCGTTCTCGACGGCGTAGAAGAGCCAGCCGAAGAAGAGAAACCCGAGGAAGATGCCCGCCGCGCGGTCCCTGAGTAGCACGACGACGGCGCCTGTCAGCGCGAACATCACCACGAGGAATGGCATGTTCTCGAGCAGGTGTTCCCAGTAGAAGAGCATCCTTCCCGGCAACTCCGAAGGCCCGAAGGAGAAGAGAGAGCCGGTCAGGCCCCCCCCGCTGAGCACGTACCAGAACCGCTCGAAGTTGTCGGGATTGTTCGCGTCCATGGGCGGGTCCATCGCCGCCCGTACTGGCAGGTACAGATATGGCACGAGCCCGAGCAAAAAGAGCCCAGCGCCCTTGAGAACAAGTTTCACGTCTGCCAGCTTGCGCCGGTCCACGAGGGCCACGAGAAGAACGCCCGCCGGAAGGAGCAAACCGCTGGTGAGGTGGTTCGTCAGACAAAGCCCTATCAAGAAGGCCGAGAGCAACAGGTAGCGGTCTCTCTGGCGCTCGCACCAGAGCAGCAGGACGACGATGGTGACCGCCACGAGCAGCGCGTTGAGGGTGTAGACCTCGGCAATGACAGCTTGAGACCAGAGGGCTCCGCCGAGCCCGAAGGCGAGGGCGCCGCCGGCCGCCGCCATTATTCGCCTGCCGAGCAGGAGTCCGGCCCGGTAGACCGCCGCCACCGCCAGCGCGGCGTAGACAGCGGAGGCGAGGTTCGCGCGGTAGGCGGGGTCGCCGAACGGCAGGTAGGTGAAGAGGTGGGTCAGCATCAGGTAGGTCGGGTAGCCCGTGGGGTGCGTGATGCCCAGCACGGCGACCTGCATCTGCACCATCACCGTGTCGAGCAGCTTCGGGTCCTGCAGATAGAGTACGGTCGGGGCCAGCGTCCTCAGGTAGAGAACGAAGGCGAGCGTGGCGACCCCGAGGCCGGCGAGCAAGACGGCCGCCGCGTGCGCCCGTCCCCCGGCTCCCGAGGGTGGTTTCACGGGCGGGCGAGCAGACTTTTCCTGTTCCAGTGCCACTTCCCGGGACGTCCTTCGCCGAACTCCTTGCGGGGGCTATTGTACCCGGGCGGGGTTCGGATGTTAATCTGCGTTAATATAGCGTCCGTCGGGCCGTCGGAGCCATGCCCAGAGGTGAGCCTACGGGAAGAACGAAACGGGACGTTGACGCTCGTTTGGTATTCGTTTGACCGATTTTCCGTTACAATCGTCGGCTGGCGCATTCAGTTTAGGCTGGACTCTGAACTACAAAGCAGAAGTAGCGTAGAGCAAGAAGGGAGCGCGTGTAATGAAGGTACTCGTTCTAGGCGG
>DATDKB010000502.1:0-4101 GCA_036520255.1 Rubrobacter sp.
TTGGTCTCGACAAGCGAAGGGCTCGGGGAGAAGTTCGGCATCTCGATCGTGGTGGACATGTGCTCGCAGCCGCCGGCGAGGATCGTCTTCGCCTGCCCCGTCATGATCCTCTCGGCCGCGTTGGCGATGGACTGCAAACCTGAAGAGCAGAACCGGTTCACCGTCTGGGCCGGAACGTGCTCGGTCATCCCGGCTCGAATGGAGGCGAGACGGGCCATATTGTTCCCTTGCGTCCCCTCCGGCATCGCGCACCCGATGATCACGTCCTCGACATCAGTAGGCTCCAACCCCTCCATCCGCTCGACAGCCTCACGGATGGCGGCCGCGGTCATATCCACCGGGTGCATGGTCCGCAGCGAACCCCTGGGCGCCCGCCCCACAGCGGTCCTCGCCCCCGAAACAATAACGGCTTCGCGCATTTTCGCTCCTTTCAATCGCTCAGCATGTCAGCACTTCAGCATTTTAGGTTGCGCGTCATTCGAGGCTGTGTGGCCAGCTACGCGTTTCGCCGGGTTGCCTGATCAGCCGACCGACCGACTAGCTGAAGTGCTGACATGCTAGTTCCTTTTCGGCTTGCCCGTCTTGAGCAGCGCTTCGATACGTTCGTGGGTCTTGTCGTTTTTCAGGAGCTCGAGGAAGGCTTTTTTCTCCAAGCCTAGTATGTATTCCTCACTGACCCACTGGGGTTGGTTTATGCTGCCGCCGGTGAGGACATCGGCGAGGTGGCCGGCTATTACGCCGTCGTACTCGCTGGCGTAGCGGCCCCACTGCAGCGTCTTGACCCCGACATCGAGGGCCGCGCGCGTAGTCTTTCCGACGGCGTAGACGTTGTCACCGTGCTCGGGTGGGGTGTAACCGTCGGCGAGGTCTTCGACCTCACGCTTGGCGGCGGAGATGAGATGGTCGGCGTTCATGACCACGCGATCGTCTTCGGTAAGGAAGCCCATATCTTTCGCTTCCAGGGCGCTGGTCGCGGTTTTGGCGAGGGCTATCTGTTCGAAGGCTTTCTGGAGGAAGGGGAGAGGTGGGGTGCTCGGGGCGGTATGGATGGACGGGGCGAGAAGGCGGCGGGCCATCTCTTTGGTACCACCACCGGCCGGGATCAAGCCCACCCCGACCTCGACGAGGCCCATGTACGTCTCACCCGCGGCGACGATCCTGTCGGAGTGGAGGCAGACTTCGAGCCCCCCACCTAGCGTCTGGCCGTGCGGTGCCGCTACGACCGGCTTGGGCGCGAAGCGGAAGGCCATCAGGAGGTTCTGCAGGGCCTCGACGCTGTCTTCCACGCCGTTCACGTCGCCGTTCTGGACGGCGTGCGCGAGCTCACCGAGGTTCGCGCCGACGGAGAAGTTGCGGCCCTCGTTGCCGATGACGAGGCCGACGACGTCGTCGCGATCCAACGCCGCGAGTGCCCTGTTGCCCATCTCGACCGTGCCGGCGTCTATGGCGTTTCCCTTGGAGTGGAACTCCAGGCACAGAACGCCGTCGCCGAGGTCGAGCAAGCTCGCCGAGTCGTTGCGTTCGAGTTCTTTGCCCTCGTCCCGCAGCCTGTCTAGCGAGACGTACATCGGGTCCTCGCGGACGGGCACGTATTCTTTGTCGACCTGGCTGAACTGTAGCTCCGTGCCGTCTTCTGTCTTGTAGAAGCTCTCGTTGCCGGCGTCGAGCATCTCCCCGACCCATCCGCCGACCTCGATGTCCAACGCCTTCATCTTCTCCACGGTCTCCCGCACGCCGAGGAGGTCCCAGGTCCTGAAGGGTCCTGTCTGGTGGGCGAAACCCCACTCCATCGCGTGGTCCACGTCTTCGAGTGTGTCGGAGATCTCCGGTACCCGCCGCGACGCGTACGCCATATATGGCAGCAACGTGTCCCTGATAAAGCGGGCGTATTTGTCCTCGTCGGCTTTGTCTATGAGGAAGCGCAGCCTGGCTGCGAGGTTACCCTGTTCCTGCGCCTCTGTGGCGATGGGGATCTCGGGGTTCTCCGCGGGTTGGTGCTCGAAGGTCTCGAGGTCGAGGACGTCGAAGACGGTCTTTCCGTCGCGCTTGTCGCGCTTGTAGAAGCCGGCGCCGGTCTTGTTGCCGAGCAGGTTCCTCTCCAGCATCTCATCGAGCTTCTCGGGCGGCTTGAGCTCCTCGCGCGACTCGTCCTTTGGGACGGCCTCGTAGAGATTCTCGGCCACGCCGACGGCGATGTCGAGCCCGACCTGATCGTTGAGGCGGAACGTGGCAGTCTTGGGATGACCGATGAGCGGGCCGGTTATCGCGTCTACTTCTTCGATGCCGTAGCCATTCTCGAAGGCGTAGCGCGCCGACTGCATCCCGGCAAAGCTGCCGAGCCGGTTGCCGATAAAGTTGGGGGTGTCTTTGGCGATGACGCCGCCCTTGCCGAGCACGCGCTCCCCGAAGTTACGAACGGCCTCCACGATCTCGGGGTCTGTGTCTCGGGTGGGTATGATCTCCATGAGCTTCAAGTAGCGCGGCGGGTTGAAAAAGTGGGTGCCGACGAAACGCTTCTTGAAGTCCTCGGACCTTTCCTCGGCGATGCTGTGCAGCGGTATGCCCGAGGTGTTGGTCGAGATGATGGCGTCCACTTTCGCCGTCTCCTCAACGCGCCGCATGAGGTCTCGCTTGGGTCCGATCTTTTCGATGATAGCCTCGACGATCCAATCGGCGTCGCCGACGCGGTCGAAGTCGTCCTCGAAGTTGCCGATCCTGATCCTGTCCGCCACCTCGTCGGCCATGAGCGCGGACGGCCTCGCCTTGCGCATCCGCTCGAAGCCCGCCTTTACGACGGCATCGTTGTCGTCGTCATCGGGGGCTATGTCGAGCAGGTCCACCTCCAGCCCGGCGTTGGCGCAGTGGGCCGCGATGGCCGCGCCCATCGTGCCTGCCCCGAGTACCGCGACCTTCCTGATCCCTTGCGGCATAAAACCCCCCTATCCGTAAAGTTCCCCGTGCAAAGCCTCGAGAGCCTCTCTTACCCGCAACAGGTGGACCTCGAATCTTCCCTTGATCTCCGCGTACTTCTCTTCCCCAGACGGCGTTATCTTGTAGAAACGCCGGCTCCTCGTGTCGGGCCGCTCCCACTCCCCCTCCACGTAACCTTTTTCTTCGAGCCGCCGCAAGAGCGGGTAGATAGTGTTCGGTGAGACGCTCATGGCGCCGGCGCTGATCTCGCGTATCTTCGCCATGATGCTGTTCCCGTACGCGGGCTCCTCCCTGACGATGTGCAAAACAAGAAGCGGAAACACGTCCCGCGTCTTGACCTCGCTTAGAAAAATGTCCTTCGGCGTCGCCCTCTCCACGGACCGCCCCACAGGCTCAGCCAATGCCCTCTCTACCTGCTCTTTCATCGAAAACTTGTCAATTTTGATAATAACACGGATAATAAGTTTGCGTAAAGGTCTGGGTCCCTATAGAGTTGGGATTCGGAGAGGCCCACACAAGGAGGAAGCAGTGATCGCTGACGTAACCCGGTCGTTGGGGACCGACTACTACCTGCTCGACGAGTTGTTCACCGATGAGGAGCGAGAGATCCGGGACCGGGTCAGGGCCTTCGCCGACGCCGAGGTCATCCCGGTCATAAACGAGTACTGGGAGAAGGCCGAGTTCCCGTTCGAGCTCGTGCCCAAGGTTGCGGCTTTGAACATAGCGGGCGCCACCATCGAGGAGTACGGCTGTCCCGGCATGAGCCAGGTCGCTGCCGGGCTCGTCGCCATCGAGATGGCGCGGGGGGACGGGAGCCTCAACACGTTCTTCGGGGTCCATTCCGGGCTCGCGATGGGGACCGTGGCCATCTGCGGTTCCGAGGAGCAGAAGCGGCGGTGGCTGCCCGAGATGGCGAGGATGGAGCAGATAGGGGCCTGGGGCCTGACGGAGCCGGATCACGGCTCCGACTCCGTGATGCTGGAAACAACAGCCAGGCGCGACGGGGACGGATGGGTCCTGAACGGCAAGAAGCGTTGGATCGGCAACGCCACCTTCGCCGACCTCGTCATCATCTGGGCCCGCGACGTCGAAGACGGCCAGGTCAAGGCCTTCGTCCTCGAAAAAGACGAGAACGGCGAGCACCACCCCGGCTACTCCACCGAGCTCATA
>DATDKB010000503.1:0-13332 GCA_036520255.1 Rubrobacter sp.
CAGGTAGAGGTTCATGGCGCAGAGCCTCACAACGCCGTCCACGATGTCCACGCCCCGCAATGCGTCCTCGCGCTGGAAGCGTTTCTGGTCCCGGTCTAGCTGGTAATGGTTCTGGACGTAGTCGTAGGCGGCGAGCAGAAAACCGCCGGTGCCGCAGGCCGGGTCGCAGATGGTCGTCTCGGGTCCGAGGCGCATTACCTCTACTATGGCCTGAATGAGCGGGCGGGACGTGAAGTATTGGCCGGGCCCGGCTCTTCACGTCGGCGGCGTTCCGCTCCAGGAGGCCCTCGTAGATGTCGCCCTTAACGTCGGCATCTATCTAAAGCCACGTTTCGCCGTCCATCAGCGAGATCAGGCGCTTCAGCATCGCGGGGTCCTGTATCTTGTTCTGCGCCTAGCGAAAGATGGTCCCGAGCATCCCCGGCTGCCGCCCGAGCTCTTCGAGGACGTGGCGGTACTGGACCTCTAGCTCGTCGCCGTCCTTGCCAGCGAGGCTCTCCCAGCCGAAGCCTTCTGGGATGGGGCTGTCCTCGTGGAGCAGGGTAGCGCCCTCGTGGGCCATCTTGAGGAAGAGCAGGTAGGTGATCTGCTCGACGTAGTCTCCGTAGCTCACCCCATCGTCCCTGAGAACGTGGGCGTAGTTCCAGACCTTGTTTACAACAGCGGGAGCCGTGGTCGTCACTAGAACAATCCTCTCTGCTCGGCGTAGGCGCTTTTTTGGGGCCTAGCGTTGCTCCTTCGCTCCTTGCGAGACTTCGGCTTCGCGGCATCGCGCTCCGCCCTGATCCGCTCCAGCAACACGCTCGCCGGTTCGTCGTCCGGGTCCTGCGGGACAAGCCGACCGGAGAAGGCTTGCTTGAGGATGGACTGGCGCAGACCACCGGCTTGCTTGAGGTTCGCCTCGACCGTCGCCTCCAGCTTGTCCACGATGGAGAGGCGGCGTTCGACTTCCTCGACAATGAGGCGTTGTTCTTGAGGCGCAGCTAAAGGTATCGGCAACCGCTTCAGAATAGATAGATTGAGTATATCCATAGTTCCGCCGTGAGCAGATATGGCAAAGTATTCTCTGATTACCGGGGCAGCAAGCAGAATCTTGATGTATCGAGCATTTACCAGTCTTTCATCTAAGCTGAGCTTGACAAGCCGTGGATTGATGATGCCAGGCTCGATATTCTCGGGAAGAATGTGGGCTTGTCCGATAGTTCCTACTAGGCTCACGAGTATGTCGCCAGGAGCGACCTTGCAGCTTTCAAGGTCACGATACCGCTTCTCATCTATATAGTAGTCTCCGTGATGAGCGTCACCTCGTAGGCCTTGCTCCTGTCCATAGATCTTGTAGCCTTGTGGCACGTAGTACGATTTCTTGAGAGCTGAGCCAAAAGGTCCAGCCTTCAGTGCATTCGACTTTGCTTGCGCCAAACGCTCCAAGTTTGCCCATTCCCACCCTTCGGGGAGTGCGGGCAGGTCCGAGGTGTCGGGCAAGGCCGGTTCCTTGTACTTCCTGCCCGTGGACTTCTCCCGCCGCTCTTGCAAGATCCGGTCCAGTAGCTCCGAGGCTGGCTCCAGCTCGTCCCTGTGAGCCTCGCGCCACTCCCGGCTGAGTTGCCCTTCTACTGCAGCCTTTAGCACCGACCGGCGGTAGCTCTTTAGCAGGGCCTGGGTCTATTTCAGGGACTGGACTCCCGCGTGCAGCTTCGTGAACAGCTACTCGATCTTCTCCACAATGCGGCGCTGCTCGCCAATGGGAGAAAGAGTAAACGGTGTAGCCTTCATTTTGGCTTCATTTATGGAGGACTGGTTAACAGCATGCTGGGCAATCGACATGAAATATCCAGAGAATACAAGATTATTGCAAAGATAGTGAACCCATTTGGGCTCCTCTTGGTCCGGGCTCCGGGCTGTTACTTGGCGGTCACAGCGCCGGGGCCATCTCTTTGTTCGACATCAGTATTTTACATTATTGTGTTGTATTTATCTACATATTGTAGTATGTTGTGTAAGTAGTAGTGCAAAATACGGAGCATGGAGGTCAACGTGGAGCGGCTTAAGGAACTGAGGAGGGAGCGGGTTCTCTCTTTGCGAACGCTGGAGGAGAAGTCTGGCGTCTCCTACAACACGATCTGGCGTCTTGAGGACGGCCGATAGGGGGCGCATCCCCGGACGCTCAGGAAGCTGGCAGAAGCCTTAGGGGGAGATCCCTCAGAACTGGTGAAGGAAGGACGGTAGGCTGTGGGCAAGCGCGGAAACGGCGGGGGGAGCATTACCCGGCGCAAGTCCGACGGTCTCTACATGGCCCGCTACACGGTCCAGACTGCCACGGGAGCGAAGAGAAAGGCAGTGTACGCAAAGACTCGTAAAGAGGTGTCCGAGAAGTTAACAGCGGCGATGGCGGATGCCTCGAAGGGGATCATCGCCGACGGCGGCCCAAAGACCGTGGGCGCGTTCCTGACGAGTTGGTTGTAAAACTCCGTGCGCGGCAGCGTCCGGAAGAGCACCTATGACCGGAACGAATCCCTCTGTCGGGTTCACCTGATACCCGTGTTGGGTCGAAAGAAGCTCAAGACCCTAGGTGCGGCGGACGTGGCGGGCTTCTACCGCTCCCGGATCGATTGCGGGTGTAGCGCCGCGTCGGTTCACAAGATGCACGAGACGCTGCACAAGGCTCTGAAGCAGGCCGTGCGATGGGGATACATGACAAAGAACCCCGCTGACGACGTGGACGCGCCAAGAGTTCACACCGAGGAAGTCCACCCGCTCGCCCAAGAGGAGGCGCGTAGGTTCCTTGAGGCCGTCCGAGACGACCGTCTGGAAGCTCTCTACGTGGTGGCCTTGCATACCGGCCTCCGGCAAGGGGAGTTGCTGGCCCTACGTTGGGAAGACTTGGGCCTTGAAGCCCATACGCTACGAGGACGCCGCACTCTCACGAAGGACGGCGGCAAGCTCGCTGTAGGCCCGACGAAGACCGCTAAGGGCGCAGGCGCACGGTCAAGCTGACCAAAGATGCCGCCGCGTCCCTCAGAGGCCACCTGAGGCGCCAGTTGGAGGAGATTGACGTGTTGGGCGACCACCTCCAGGACCAGGGCCTCGTATTCTGTACGGCGAAGGGAACGCTAATCAACCTGACGAACTTGCGCAAGCGGTCCTTCGCGCCGCTGCATGTCCGGGCGGGTCTCCCCCACATGACGTTTCACCAGCTACGCCACACCGCCGCAACTATTCTCCTGCTCAAGAACGTGAACCCGAAAATCGTCTCCGAGATGCTGGGCCACGCATCCATAGCGATAACGCTGGATACCTTAGCCACGTCTTGCCGAACATGCAGGATAGCGCCGTCGCCGCTATGGAAGAGGCATTTTCGTAACGCGTTGGTGTAGGAATTGGTGTAGCAGCCCCCGCGTTTCGCGCAGGGGACTTTTCTATTGCCGAGTATTGCCGATAGGTAAGCGGTTTTCGCGAGTGGAGCCGAGGGGGATCGAACCCCTGACCTCCGCGCTGCCAGCGCGGCGCTCTCCCAGCTGAGCTACGGCCCCGTAAAAGCCGTCAGAGTATATGCAGCCTACCGGGGGGTGTCAACGTGGCTACCCTGCCAGTGCTGTTGGGAGGCGCTGCGCCAAAGGGATTCGAGGCGGTAGTAGTCGCGGGCTTCGTCGGTGAAGATGTGGACCACCACGTCGATGAAGTCGAGGCTGATCCAGGCGGTACCCTCGTCGAGGCGCTTGGTGCGCGGCCGGTGGCCCTTCTCGATCATCCGCTCTATGATCTCCTGGGCGATGCGGCGCGTCTGGCGCTCGGTCTCTGCGCTGGCTATGACGAAGTAATCCGCGTAGGAGACGAGGCCCTTGAGGTCTATAAGGATCACGTCTTTCGCAAACATCTCGCTCGCCGCCCTTGCGGCCGTGGCGGCCATCTCGTGGGTGAGGGCCTCGCCCTCGGCCCCGAACTTCTCCTGCCTTGCGACCGACTCGTCGCGCCTCACCGGACCTCCTCCCTCAAAAGCCCTCCTTCCGTACGCTTTCCGTCTCCCTCATACAACCTCCTGCTCTCGATAATCTCACGCACCCCATCGGGTACGAGATACCTGATGCTTTTTCTCTGCAACATCCTGCGCCTTATTCCCGTGGCCGAAATATCGACCCTCGTACACTCGACCGGGAATATCCTGTCGAAGTTCCTGAGCGCGGCTTCGAGGTGGTCGAGCTTCGAAAGATCGTAACCGGGCCGCGTGGCGGCGACCATTACTACCTGCTCGAGCAAACGGTCAGGCTCCCGCCAGGCGAGCAAATTGGACACCTCATCCGCACCGGTAATAAAGTACCAGTCGTCCTCGGGCGAGCGCTCCTTGAGGATGCCGACGGTCTCGACACTGTGCATCGCGCGCCCCGCGTCGATCTCGACCCTGTCAACCGCAAAATACTCGTTGCCCTCGACCGCCGCCTCGACCATGGCGAACCTGTCTTTCGCGGTGGCCCTGACGCTCGAAGCCGCTTTGTGAGGCGGGATGCCGCTGGGCACGAACAGGACCCGCGCGAGGTCTAGCTCGGCCATCACCTGTTCGGCGATGATCATATGCCCCTGATGCACGGGGTCGAAGGTCCCGCCGAAGATCCCTATCTTCACGTGCACCTCACTGGAAGTCGAACACCGTCTCGCCGATCCTGACCTCGTCGCCCGGCTCCGCACCGGCGCGCCGCAGGGCCCCCACGATCCCGGCCTTCTCCAACTCGTACTGGAACCTCTCGACTCCCTCCTGATTTCCCCAGTCGGTCTTGAGTGCTAGCCGCTCGACGCCCTCCCCGGAGACGACGTACCCGCCGTTCTTCTGCTCCACGCTCACGCCCTTCCACGTCGGCCTGTAGACGCGATGTCGACGCTCCGTCATCTCGTGAACAGCCTCCTCCCCCATCCCACGCAGCGTCTCCTCGAACCGGTCGCGCAGCCCGACGACCCCTTCTCCCGTAGCCGCCGAGACCAGAGAGGCATCCGGGAACGCATCCTTTAGATAGGCCCTTAGCTCCTCGTCGAGAAGGTCCACCTTATTGAGCACAATAATCGTAGGCTTGTCGGGGAGCCTAGCGGCGTGAAGTTCGGCCCGCAGCGTGCCTTCCGCCCCTTCAGGGTCCTCGCTCGCGTCAAGGACGAGCGCGAGTAGCCGCGCGCGCGCCACGTGCCTGAGAAAGCGGTTGCCCAGGCCTTTTCCTTCGCTGGCTCCCGAGATGAGCCCGGGGATATCCGCTACCACGAAGGGGCCGCGGTAGATCCTTTCGTCAACAACCCCAAGCTGCGGCGCGAGGGTAGTAAACGGGTAGTCACCCACCCTGGGACGTGCGGCGCTGAGGGCGCGGAGCAGCGAGGATTTTCCGGCGTTGGGCAGGCCGACGAGCCCCACGTCGGAGAGGACCTTGAGCTCCAACTGGATCTCACGTTCCTCCCCTGGCAGTCCCTTTTCCCTGAAGGCCGGCGCCCTGCGGGTGGAGGTGGCGAAGGAGCCGTTGCCCCGCCCGCCCTCGCCGCCCGCGGCGACGACGTGGGTCTCTCCTGGTTCGGAGAGATCCGCGAGCAGGCCGTCCCCGTCGAATATTTGCGTCCCGACAGGCACTTCTAGCGTGGCGTCTTTGCCCCGTTCGCCGGCCCGGTTGTTTCCGGAGCCGTGGGCGCCGCGGCCCGCTTTCACGACGTTGCGGTAGGCGTGGGGTTCCAGGGTGGAGAGGTCTTCCGTGGCGCGAAGAATGACGGAACCACCGTCGCCGCCGCGGCCTCCGTCCGGACCGCCGCGTGGCTTGTACTTCTCGCGGTTGAAAGAGACGCTGCCGTCGCCCCCGCGGCCTCCGCGGACGACGAAGCTGGCTTCATCGACGAACTGCAAAGGGGCTAGAGCCCCCCGATACGGACGATGGTCAGGCCGTGGCCTCCTCTAGAACGGGCTCCTCAACCACGCTGACGACGCTCTTGCCGCGGCGGCGTCCGAAATCGACCCTGCCGTCCGTTTTGGCGAAGAGGGTATCGTCGGAGCCCTTGCCGACGTTCTGCCCGGCGTGAACCTTCGAGCCGCGCTGGCGCACGATGATGCTGCCAGCGGTGACCGTCTGGCCGCCGTAAGCCTTTACGCCTAGCCTCCTGCCCTCGGAGTCGCGGCCGTTGCGCGAGGAGCCTCCGCCCTTCTTATGAGCCATCAGATACCTCCAGAACCCTCACCCGGGTCAGCTCTTGCCTGTGCCCGGTCTTCTTCCTGTAATCCTTCTTCGGCTTGTACTTGTAGACGTGGATCTTGTTCCCCCGCAAGTGCTCGAGGATCTCCACCGTGGCCGTCCTCTCGCCGAGGTCGACCCCACCGTCATCGACGGAGAAGCCGACCGGCAACTCCACGGAGTCACCCACGTCGCCCGCGATGCGGTCGACAACCAGCTCCTGGCCCTCCGTAACCCTGTACTGCTTTCCACCGCTTTTCATAACCGCAAACATCAAGTTCTCCTGAGATTTATCAAGCCTCGACAGGCGCACGAAACGCACCCTACGGGCCAACAGTATAACCGCCATCTTCTGTTACGACCAGCAAGCATGGGCATCACAGTCTCCAATCTACCTGCCTTCTCCGTAGAATCCCGCTCCCCGCTTTCGCGGGGACAAGCTTCGCGGGAACGAGAGGTGTGGGCGGGCATCCGTGTGAGGGTGCTCAGGCTTGTTTTCGGATCCTGGGCGGTCAATCTCCTCGCGGGCGTTGCCTTATGCGGGGCGATTGGGTATCTTTGGGTGGTGCAATCCGTAAGGACAACTTCGCCGAGCCCCGCCGTCCGGAACAAGAAGCAGGAGAAGATAAGCATCGCGCACCGGTTGCGCCGCTCGGATCTGCTTCTATTTCTAGCGGCGCTTGCGCTGGGTGGTATCGGGGTCCTCGCCATCTACGCGGCCGAGGCCGACTACAGGCAGCTCTACGCTATCAACCAGGCCATGGGGCTCTCGGTCGGGTTCGTTGGCGCCGTGGTACTTGCGCTCCTCGACTACAGGTGGCTGGGACGACACCTCAGGCTCGTCTACGGGGTGACGCTCGTGATGCTTGTTGCCGTTCTGCTCATGGGCCTGACCGTCAACGGGTCGCAGAGCTGGATCAGCATCGGTCCCGTTGAGGTGCAGCCGTCCGAGTTCGCGAAGCCGCTCGCGATCGTGGTGCTCGCGGGCTTTATCGCGGACAACAGCTTCGCGTACAACATGACGTTCGTGAAGGCCATGGTTATCCTTGCCGTGCCCATCTTGCTGGTCCTAGCGCAACCCGACCTCGGGACCGCGATGGTATTCGCGGCCATCTTCGTTGCGGTGGTCTACGTGGGCGGCGCCAGGTGGCGTCAGCTCGCGGCCCTGTTCCTCGCCGCGTGCGTGGCGGTGTACCTCGCGATCAAACTCCACATCCTCGAGAACTACCAGATAGCCCGTCTCACCTCGTTCCTCGACCCCCAGAGCGACCCCCAGGTGAGCTACCAGGTCGAGAACTCCAAGATGGCCATAGGCTCGGGGGGGCTCACTGGCAAGGGCCTCAACTCCTCGGGCACGCTCGGCGACCTCGGCTACCTGCCCGAGGACCGCACGGACTTTATCTTCTCTAACCTCGCCGAGAAGGTCGGCTTCGTGGGCGCCATGCTCGTGCTTGTCCTTTTCTTCGTGCTCGTCTGGCGCGTGCTACACGCGGCCTCGGTCTCACGGGACCGCTTCGGGGTCCTGATCGCGGTCGGCGTGGCAATGATGCTGACCTTCCACGCCCTCATAAACGTCGGCATGGCTATGGGCATGATGCCAGTAACGGGCCTCCCCCTCCCCTTCGTAAGTTACGGCCGAAGCAACCTTCTCGTCAGCATGATGTCCGTCGGCCTCGTCCAGAGCATCGTGATACAGGCGAGGCTCAAGTCCGAAGATAGCCCTCGCACGTAACAGCACACTTCGGCCTTCGGCCTGCGCTTGTTAGCTTTCCTAGCTGTGAGGCGTTTTGACGTTTACGATCTGAAGCAGCCAGCCGCCAATCAGGAAGGCGATCAGGGCGTTTATGAGGGCGTCGGGGAGGATGCCCCAGACGGCGTACTCGCTTAGTTGTGGTACGCCGAGGCCGGCCAGACAGCGGGCAGTGTAGCCGAGTAGATCGTAGCCGGCAACGGCCAGGCCGGCGACCTGGGCGAGCAGGACCCTTTCGGTGCCTTTGCGGCGGACGGCGCTGGCTCGGGCGGAGAGGGCGACGGCTAGCAGGCCGCCTATCGCACCGACGCCGAAAAGTTCTCCTCCGAGGGCGTCGAGGAGTACGCCGCCGAAGAAACCGAGTAGTACGGCTTGCAGGTCACGTAGGGGAGCGGCGGCGAAGACCACGGCTATAAGGGTGAGCCTCGGCGAGAAGAAGCCGAAGGTCAGGTAGGGAACCACGACGGCGTCGAGAAGCGCGGCGACCGCCACGACGAGAGCGGCACGGACGACCGAGGTATGCTCCACCGGGGTTGCCCTCAGCCGTTCCTGCCGGCCCAGTCGGTGATGACCCTGACCTCTTCAAGGTCCTGAGGGTTCATGGCGGGCTCGACCACTATCTTTTTGAACTGGTCTATATCCTGCGAGCTCACCGACTCGACCTTGCCAACGTACAGGCCGGGCGGGAACAGGAGCTCCTTGTCTCCGGCCCGCCCGCTGGTCACGATAAAATCGCCCTCCTCAGCGCGGGCGCTCGTGCTGATAAGGTCGACGCCGAGGTATCCTTCGAGGTCCGTACCTAGCAGGCCCTGACCGTAGGGGCCGTCCTCCGCCGTAACGGCCGGGCTGATCTCGCTGGAAGCCGGGTCGAAGCTGGCCGGGGGCACTATCCTGACGCCAGCCGCGAACATCTGGTCGGTTATGAGCATGACCTGGGCGGTGTGCCTCGAGACCTCGGTGGTGCGCCCGACGAGCGTGCTCTCCCCTATTACCACCGGCCTGTTCGGCTCGACGCCGTCCTCGGTACCGACGTTGATCACCATCCTCTGGGTGAACTGATCCCCTACCGGAGCGACGACCTGCGCTAGAGGTCCGTACTCGTAGGCCGACCTCTGACCCTTCAACAGCTCGCGGAGCTCTGCGTTTTCTCGCTCCAGGCGCGAAGCCTGGGCCGCGAGCTCCTCGGTCTTCTGAACTTCGCGCTCGAGCTCCTGTTCCCTGCCGTTGTCGAAGGCACTCATGACCCTCTCGCCCGTGTTCGTCACCGGCGCGAAGACGGTCGCGAAGACGCTCCGTACCGGCTGCAAGACCTCGGCGGCCCCGAGCTGGACGGTGTGCAGTGGTCCACAATCTCCTTCCCGCTCGCAGTCACCTTCCTTCACGTAGACGGTAAATAGCGAGAGGCTCGCCACGCAAAGGATGATCAGGGCGGCGAGGCCGCTTGCGGCGCTTGACTTCTTCCGACCCACGTCGAAACCTCTAGGCCGAGGAAAGCGCGCTGCGGTAGGAGTTGATCTCTTCTAGCGACTTCCCGCTGCCGATGGCGACGCACATCAGCGCGTCGTCTGAGACGTGCACCGGGATGCCCGTCTCCCGCCTGAGACGCTCGTCAAGGTGACGGAGCAGCGCCCCGCCACCCGCGAGGATCATACCCCTGTCCATGATGTCCGAGGCGAGCTCGGGCGGCGTGCGCTCCAGGGTGTCCCTCACGGCAGCGAGGATCGCGTCCACGGGGATGCTTATCGCCTCCCTGATCTCCTCACTCGTGGTAACGACGGTCTTGGGCAACCCGGTCACCAGGTCCCGGCCCCGGATCTCGGCCGACTCCTCTTCCTCCAGCCTGAAGGCACTGCCAAGCTCTATCTTGAGCTGCTCGGCGGTCTGGGTACCGATGGCGAGCTTGTACTCCTTCTGGATGTAGGTGGAAATAGCATCGTCTATGTCGTCACCGGCTATACGAATGGAAGATTTGGTCACTATCCCGCCGAGGGAGATGACGGCGACCTCGCTCGTTCCCCCACCGACGTCGACCACCATGGACCCCTGCGCCTCGTTGACCGGCAAACCTGACCCGATGGCCGCGGCGAGCGGCTCCTCGATGGTGTAGGCCTGCCTCGCCCCCGCCGACTCGGTCGCCTCTTTTACTGCCCTCAACTCGACGCCAGTCACGCCCGATGGGACGCACACGACAACGCGCGGGCCGACGAGCGATCTGAAGAGCAGGCGCTGCGGCTGAACCTTGCGGATAAAATAGGCGAGCATCTTCTCGGTGACCTCGAAGTCGGCTATCACGCCGTCTTTTAGGGGTCTCATCGCGACGATATTGCCGGGCGTGCGGCCGAGCATGCGCTTCGCCGCGGAGCCCACGGCCACCACCTTGTCCGTCTTGGTATCTATCGCGACAACGGAGGGCTCTGAGAGCACTATTCCCTGACCCTTCACGAATACAAGCGTGTTCGCCGTACCAAGGTCTATCGCGATATCCCGCCCGAACAGTCCTCCGAACATACCCTACCCATCCTCTGTTACGAACGACCCTTAGGCGCCGCTGCCTCGGCCCTAAAGTATCCCGTGTTCCTTCATACTAAAGTACCCATCGCCCAGGATCACGTGATCCAAGACCTCGATACCGATTATCTCGGAGGCCTCCTTGAGCCTCCGGGTGACCTCGCGGTCCTCACGACTAGGCCCGACCCTGCCACTGGGGTGGTTGTGGGCGAGGACTATGCCCGCCGCGCTAGCCCGGATCGCCGGTTTGAATACCTCCCTGGGATGAACCAGAGACGCCGAAAGCGTGCCAACCGAGACCGTGGGAAATCCCAGGACCTCGTTCTTGGTGTTCAAGAGCACGACGACGAAATTCTCCCGGTCGAGATTGGCTATCCGACCCCTCAAAAGACCGTCAACGTCCTCGGGCGATGATATCACGGGCCGTCCGGGGTTGCGAACCCTCCCAAGCCGCTTGCCAAACTCGACCGCAGCCAGAATTATGCACGCCTTAGCCTCCCCGATCCCATGCACTCCCTGCAGATCGTGCACCCCAACCCCGTGCAACGCGAAGAGCCCCCCACTCTCCGAGATTACCTGCTGCGCAAGCTCAACCGCCGTCCGCTCTTTGGTGCCGATCCCAAGCAAAATTCCTAACAACTCTGCACTGGAAAGCGCCTCGGGCCCCTCGGCCAGGAGCCGCTCCCGCGGCCGTAGCTCGGGCGGAAGCTCCTTGATAGTGTACCTGCGCCGATCCACGTTCGTATTATATGTTAAACGATGGTTTCATACATTGAACCGTTGGCAGCAGGCTACAGGCTTCAGCAGAGTTTGGTACCGGGTCCGCGTGGACGCGAACAGCACGACGGGCCCTGCCACATCCCACGGACCTTCTGCTAACACCGTGGATTCCTGCTTTCGCGGGGATGAAGTGGGGAGGGCGTCCGCTGGATGGCTGAAAGCGGGGGCGAAGCCGGAGCGTACTGAAATACTGACAGGGCGGCGGAGCCGCTGTGCTGACAAGCGGAGCACACGGGACGCAGCGTGCTCAAGGGTATGGGATGCCGAAGTGGGCGAGCATTCGGCCTGTGAGGGCTAGAGGAAGACCGACAACGTTGGTGTAGTCGCCCCCGATCCACTCTACGAAGGACCCGGCCCGTCCCTGGATGGCGTATCCTCCGGCCTTACCGACGCCCTCGCCGTGACGGACGTAGGATTGTATTTCCGCGGCGTCGAGCTTTCGCATCTTTACCGTGGTGGCCGCGTGGCGCACGGCGAGGTCGTCACCCTTGGTGATGGCGACGCCAGAGTAGACCTCGTGAGCGCGGCCTTGCATGAGGTTGACGAACCATTCGACCTCCTCGCCGCTCTTTGCCTGGCCTAGGACGCGTTCGCCGGCGGGGAGGTCGGTCAGGTAGACGATTGTGTCGGCCGCGAGCACGACGGTTTCGGGGTCGCGTTCGACGGCTAGCGCTTTGCCTTCTGCGTTGGCCCTGACGGTCTGTACGGGGTCGTCGAGGGTTACTTCGGGGAAGCCGCTCTTGCGGGGCTCGAAGTCGTAGCCGGCGGTGCAGAGCAGGTCCACCCGCCGGGCGGACTCGGAGGCCAAGACGAAGCTCATCCCTTGCTCAGGTGCCGAAGAAAAGGCCCAGTTCTCGCTGCGCGCTCTCCGGGGAATCGGAGCCGTGGACGAGGTTGTCTGGCATGCTCACGGCGAGGTCGCCCCGGATCGTGCCCGGGGCGGCTTCGGCCGGGTTGGTGGCGCCCATGAGGGATCTCATGACCTTTATGGTGCCTTCGCCCCTGACCCGCATTGCGACGACGGGCGTCGCGGTGATGAAGTCTACGAGCTCGTCGAAGAAGGGCTTCTCGCGGTGCTCGGCGTAGTGCTCCTCGGCCAGCTCGCGGCTCACGTCCATCAGCTGAACGTCGGCGAGGTCGAGGCCCTTCGCTTCGATGCGGTGGATTATCTCACCTACGAGCTTACGGCGCACGCCGTCGCCTTTTATCAGTATCAGGGTCTCTTCCATTACCTTCTCCTTATCTGATGACTGTTTTGTCGCTACGCTGGTCCGTGCCGCAGTATGGGCACGTCTCCCACTCCAGGTTCAGCGGCCTGTCGCAGTTTACACAGGACTTCTTCAGCTCCCAGGTGCAAGAAGGGCAGATCAGGTAGTCCCTCTCGATCATGTTGCGGCAGTTCGGGCAAAGGAGGACGCTGTTCCTTAGTTCGCGCTCGAGCACGGCCGTCTCCAGCTCGCGTTCGCGGGATTCGTCGAGGTACTCGTGGGGGCGGACGATGAGGTAGATCAGGGTTCCCACGTAAGGGAAGACGACCGCCACGAGGCCCCATAACAGACGCATTGCCCCGCGCCGGGTTGCGTCGGCGAACGTCCAGTAGACGAGGGCGAGCCATAACACGACGAAGAGAAGCAGCACGAGCTGGCCGGAGATCCTAAGGATCGGGCTCGCCAGAAAGTCTGAGACAACCTGAAACGGATCCTGCAACAACGCGAGGGACGAGATCATACGATAAACCTTATCATCACGACGTAGCCGAGAACAAAGGACACCACGGCGACAACGATTAGAAGTGCCGCCAACTGCCAGGCGCCCTTACGCTTCACGCAACCACCGCAAAACGGGCGCGACGGTCGAGAGCGACCCCGTGACAAGCACCACCCCGGCCACATCCTTCATCGCCCCGGTGGCCACATCGAGCGCTTCCACAGGGTCAGGCACCACCCAGGCTCTCCTCTCTTCACGGTCACGAAGGTCATGCTCGTGCCCAACCTGGGCCGGGTCGGAGGCCCTCTCGCCCTCAGGACGCGTTAGCACGATGACGTGGGCCTCTCCCGCGAACCCGGAGAGCATACCCGCGACGTCCTTCTCCCGCAACACCCCGAAGAC
>DATDKB010000504.1:0-2336 GCA_036520255.1 Rubrobacter sp.
CGGCCGGCGGCTCCACGGGCCGGACCCGCCTCCTCGGCGTCCGTCTTCCTTCCGGTAGGTGTGGGACTGCTCATCACTCTCTCTTCGCCGGCTCGTGACATGTTATCCGGTATTACGTATGGGAGCCCCCGAACGTTCACCTGCTTGCGATTAGGTCGGGGGCGGGGACGTCTCGCCTTGATCGCGCCGTGGAGGGGGTTACGCGGGCGGTACCTTAAGGCCGATGGCTTCGGCTTGGGCAAAGGAGAGCGAGAAAGATTCGCCTAGGGCGAGCACGCCCTCCGGGTGTTCGGCGTCCGGGTTGTTGCAAAACAGCGCCACGTTGACGTTGCCGAAGGATCGTAGGGCGTTGGTGTCGCTTACCAGGTAGTCGGCGGAGCCGCACTCGATGCACGTGCAACCCTGGCCCTTCGCCAACCGCTCGACGGCCCGTTGCTGGATCCGAGAGAGGGTTTGCTTGCGTCTCATGCTTTTTCTATTCCCGGCCCCCGAACATCCTACGCCACTACGCACTGCGCTGTGCGGCTGGCGGGGGCATGGAGGAGATTGGACCGAAGGAGAGCGAACTTCGCTTTGACGGCGTTCTCGGAACTTCCCTTCCAGCATCATGCATAGACCCGGTCCTATACAGCATATTGTCTTATGTAGAGTCTCGGAGGTTCGTAGCCTGTCATACATAAGACTCCGATAATACCTCTCGGACGTATTATGGACCCTCCTAGGGCAGGCTCTCCGGGCCGAGGCGATAGGGTAGATGAGCCCTCCACGTGAACCTCCCCTGCATGGAATTCTAAGAAGTTGCGCAAAGAATTCATTCGGAATTCATCGACTTCTGGTAATAAGGCGGGCATGAGAGAGCGACGCAAAGCAACACGGGGCCACCGTCCATCTGCGCAAATTATATTCCAAGGAGTATTGCGTGGGGCTGCGAACCTATGTATGGTATGTTCGTAGCAAGGTATGCGCATCCGTGTGCGCTAGCGAAAAGGGCAAACCCGTCGTGAGGAGGGGGCGCAAAGCCTAGGGGCCTCCTAGCTAGCTGGAAGGAGGTAGCCGGGTTGTCGAACAGCAGAGGCGGGGCGTCTGAGCTCCGCCCCTATAAGGAGGAGAGGGAGCGGATGCAGCTACCTACCGAACGCAGCGATGCCAGACTAGTACTTCACTCATCTAGCCTTCTCTATGGCAGGGCGTGCGGGAGGTGTGGGCGATGAACCAGGAGCAGCGGGCCTCCTCCTAGGGCTCCTGCTAGCGAATAAGAGGCAGAGGATCGAATGCTCAGCATAGGCCCTCAGGAGCTAGCGGTCTTTGGAGTCGTGCTACTCTTTTTGATCGTCTTCGGCTCGGAGAAGTTCTCGAATACGGCCCGCGATCTGGGCAAGCGCCTCGGCGGCACCAAGCGCACCGTCGAAGAGGCGAAGTCAGATCTCATCCCCGAAGAGGTCAAAGAAGCCCAAGACGCCATACAGGATCTCAAGGCCGAAGCACTCTACGGCGTACGGCGGGAGAAACGGCAACGCAAACGTTAGAAAAGCGGTTGGCGTAGGTAGTGGAAAACTATCGGAAGGGGGTTCTACTTAAGACGAGCGATCTCGGTACCCATCGAACGTGTTGTAAGCAAGGTATGGAGAGGAAGGACTCAACCATGAGACTACGGACCCTACAGATAGTGGGGGCGATGGTGCTAGGAGTGCTACTCCTAAGCGGGCTGGCCCTCGCGCGCGAGGGTACTTCGGCCACCAGCGGGGATGACGAGCTCGTAGGCGACGGTGGCAAGAACCTCATCTCGGGTTTGGCCGGGGCGGACCGCATAGAGGGCAAGGGGGGAGCCGATCTGCTCTCGGGCGGCGACGGCCACGACGAGGTCTTGGGCAACGCCGGCGACGACCAGATAGAGGGCGGCCTGGATCCCGACGAGCTCTTCGGGGGGGGGCGGTAAAGACGACATCGCGGCCGGGGACGGATCGGCCGATTACGTCAACTGCGGGGACGGCACAGAGGACTCGGCCAGCGTCGACGAGGCCGACATAGTCAACAAGAACTGCGAGAACGTCACGGCTGCTTCCACGCCACCTCAGCCCCCGACGCCGCAGCCCACGGCGACCGCCGTACCACAGCCAACGGCTTCCGCAGCACCGCAGCCAACGGCGACCGCAGCACCACAGCCTACGGTGCCTCCGACACCGCAGCCAACGGCACCGCCGCTACCCTAGCGAGGGGCACTAACGCCTAGAGAGGGGCCGGGGCTCTGGCAGCCTCGGCCCTTCTTCTTGCCCTTATTCACCCAAGTGCGTGGGAGGGAAATTCTTGGAAGTTCGCCTAACACGAGTCGAAAAAGG
>DATDKB010000505.1:0-2997 GCA_036520255.1 Rubrobacter sp.
CCAATCGACTTACCTAGGGACCCCGCCTGCGACTTCGTGCGCCGGTATGGTGTCTACCGTCTCCATGTCTTTGGTGAACTCGACGTACTCGTCTTCCATCAGCGCCCGCGGGTTGAAGTCCGGGCTAGCGATGATGCCATGCACCCGCCGCCGCTGCATGCCCATGTTGCCGCCGTCGTAGATCGGGAAGCAGGCCGCCTCGCGCAGGTACTTCTCGAAGAGGTGCTGCCTATCGTAGCTGTTGACGCCCACGACCTGCATACACTTGTAGACCGTATCGAACATAAGCTCGCTGCAGTGGATCTTGCACATTGCCCCGGTCAGCTCGGCGTGGTTGTCGTGCCTATCGAGGTAGTGGGCTGTTCTCCAGCAGAAGTACCGGCACGACTCGATGCGAGCGGCCACGTCGCCGAGGATGTAGCCCACGTTCTGATAGTGGATGATGGGCCTTGGCCCCGCCGAGGTGTAGGTCTTGGACCACTCAAGAGCAGCCTCGTAGGCCGCTCGAGCAACCCCCACGGCCGCGATGCCGGCGACAGGCCCCGACCAGGCGAAGTTGCGGTTGATGACCAGATCGCCGTTGCCCTCGGCTCCCTCGAGCAGGTTCTCCGCCGGCACCCGGGCGTCCTCGAAGACCACTTCGGCGTTGGCCGCAAGGCGATGGCCCATCTTGTCGATATACTTGTAGCTAACGCCCGGCGTCCCGCGCTCGACCACGATCGCCGAGAGCCCTTCGGTGCCGCCTCGGTCCGGATCGGTCCGGACTATCACCGTGCTCATGTTCGTGCCCCTCGCGTCCCAGCCGGGGCTAGACGGCCAGTACTTGCGCCCGTTGAGCACGTACTCATCCCCGTCGCGCTCGGCGATCACGCCGATGCCCGCCGGCCTCGGCAAAGGAACGTCGAAGTTCGCCGTCCCGCCCGGCGTGCCGGCGGGTTCGCTGGCCGTCCATCCGCCGAGGTACTCCCCCGAGGGGTCGGAGGTGGCCGCGCGCAGCAACCGATCCTTCTGCTCCTCGGAACCGTACCACACCACGGGCATGAGCCCGAGCCCGTTACACAGCACCGTGCAGGCGAAACCCGGATCGACGACGCAGACCTCCTCGGCCGCCAGGATGATGTCAACGTTTGACAAACCGCCGCCGCCGTACTCCTTGGGGATCATGCACATCGCGATGCCCCTCTTGTACGCTTCCTTGTAGGGCTCCTTGGTCAGCTGGAACCCGCGCAACGGATCAGGCTCAGCGTCGGCCTCGCGAACGACGGGCGCGAGCACGTTCTCGGAGAAGTCTCGCACGTCTGCCTGCAGCTTCTTTTGCTCCTCGGTCAACGTGAAGTCGATAGCCATCTATTCGTTTCCTCCTTTCCCATCTCCCAGCTTAGTAGAGCTGGAGCTCCCTTTCCCAAGAGCTAACATTATTTATTGCCTAGACGGTCGGTTGTGTCAAGCTTATTGTTCCTAGCGGGCGTATGGTGGCATCCTCTTGAGGGATCTTGCTCGGCCTGCTCCGGTTCACGCAGGATCGTGCATACCGACTTCCGAGAATTCATCTTTCGAGACTGTATGAAAAGTCGCTCGAGCAGCGTCTGGGGTGTAGTTTTAGTGGTGCAACGCGGTAAGAACCGGCCCGTTTTGCCCCGTTTTGGCGCCCTGAAGGCTTTCAGTTTGAGGTTGTCGAGAGTTTTCATACAGTCTCTTCCACGACGTTCGGTAACGTCTGTATCGAAAACGACCGAGGACGTTGATCATCGTCGCGGTGAGCACCGACACGAAGACCGCCGACGCCGCCACCGCTAGGAACAGCCGCGTGGACGCGGGCCTTTCGTAGCGCACGGCCTCGTTACCTGCGCTCACCGCACCACCCCGACGGACCCCGCGGCCTCTTCGCGACCGGCTCTCAGGGCGTGGACCCACCACGGGTAAAGACACCGGCTCGGGTTTTCTGTACGGAAGCGATTCGACATTTTCTCTCCTTTTCCTATCTCGGCAACGCATAACGTCGGTCACAAGAGCGTTTTATGTTCTTATCGGCATGCGTTATCGTATGTCTTGACCACTGGCGGCGTGTAGTAGAGTCTGCGAGAAGAGGGACGGTTGCTTTGGTGTTGTTCAGGGATCTGGAGCTGGGAGCCATAAGGACTCACATCCTCCATCACGCCTCGCGGGCTCCCGTCTACGGATCGTGGATGCTCGCCGAACTGGAGCGCCACGGCTTCTCCCTGAGCTACGGTACGCTGTATCCGGCGCTGCACAAGATGGAGCAGGAGGGGCTTTTGGTCAGGGAAGACCGGGTGGAGGGGGGAAAGGTGCGCAAGTACTATTCGGCCACGGAGAAGGGCGTCCAAGAGTTGGGTCGGGTCAAGGGGATGGTCCGGGAGCTTTACCAGGAGGTGGTCGAGGGAAAGGGGCCCGACCCCGGTTAGAAACACCATCAAGCTTTTCTACCTCTCAGAGCGGACTTCGCGCGGTTGAAGGTTAGGTGATCTTGTATGATCTTCGGCATTGCAAAGACCCACCTTTACCGACAACTCTCCGACAGAGAGTGGATGTCTTTGAAGGCTCAGAGCCAGAGGTGACTACGTCAGTCCCTTGGGGGCTCGAAAAGTTCGATGGGGTTGCCGGAAGGGTCCTCGAGCAGGATCTGCTTGCCGCCCCTGCCGCTTACGATCTCGTTGCGGAAACGCGCCCCAGCATCGCGCATGCGCTCGACTTCGCCGGCGAGGTCCCGGACCTCTAGTTGGATGCGGTTCCAGCCTCCGGGCTCGGGTCTGCGTCCGTCGGGCATGGCCTGCCCTGCTCCCCCGGCTCCCGGTGCGTTCAGCAGCAGGCGTAGGTCGTCACGCGAGAGGACCGCGAAGCCGGGGGCGGGGTTAAGCTCGACACCGAAGCCGAGATGCCGAGTGTAGAAGGCGATCGCCTCCTCGACATCCTCGACTATGTAACGCACGCTTATCGTAGCCACCGTTGGTTCTCCTTCCATCCTAGCGGGCTATATCG
>DATDKB010000506.1:0-7969 GCA_036520255.1 Rubrobacter sp.
GCCCTCGGCAAGAACCTGCTCGTGGCGTTCATGCCGTGGGAAGGGTTCAACTTCGAGGACGCCATCATTATCTCCGAGCGGATCGTCAAGGACGACACGCTTTCTTCCATACACATCGAGGAGTACGAGGTGCAGGCCCGCGACACCAAGCTGGGTCCAGAGGAGATCACGCGCGACATCCCGAACGCCTCCGACGACGTCCTGATGAACCTGGACGTTGACGGCATTATTCGTATCGGTGCCGAGGTCGGTTCGGGGGACGTGCTCGTCGGCAAGGTCACGCCCAAGGGCGAGAGCGAGCCGACCCCCGAGGAGAAGCTCTTGCGAGCCATCTTCGGCGAGAAAGCGCGTGAGGTGAAGGATTCTTCCCTCAAGGTCCCGCACGGCGAGGGCGGCGTCGTCATCGACGTCAAGCGCTTCTCGCGCGACGGGGGCGACGAGCTCCAGCCCGGCGTCAACGAGATGGTCAGGGTCTTCGTGGCCAAGAAGCGCAAGATCGCGGAGGGCGACAAGCTTGCCGGGCGCCACGGAAACAAGGGCGTCATCTCGAGGATCGTGCCGGAAGAGGACATGCCGTTCATGGAGGATGGCCGACCGGTCGACGTGATCCTCTCCCCCTTAGGCGTGCCGAGCCGGATGAACATAGGCCAGATCCTGGAGACCCACCTCGGGTGGGCTGCGAGCCAGGGCCTCGGCGAGAACGGCGGCGAACCCGTCTTCGTATCGACGCCGGTCTTTTCAGGCGCCGAGGTCAAGGATATCGACGAGGCTATAGAGAAGGTCAATAATAACGGTGGCGCGAAAACCGGTATGGGCCGAGGCGGCAAGGTTACGCTATATGATGGCCGAACCGGGGAGCCTTTCGACGGTAGGATCACCGTCGGTTACATGTATATATTAAAGCTCTTGCACCTTGTGGACGACAAGATCCACGCGAGGAGCACTGGCCCGTACTCGCTGGTCACGCAGCAGCCCCTGGGCGGCAAGGCCCAGTTCGGCGGGCAGCGATTCGGCGAGATGGAGGTGTGGGCGCTCGAAGCCTATGGCGCGGCGCACACCTTGCAGGAGCTGCTTACCATAAAGAGCGACGACCGGGTCGGCAGGGTCAAGAGCTACGAGTCGATCGTCAAGGGCGAGAACATCCCAGAGCCGGGCGTGCCCGCGAGCTTCAAGGTGCTGCTCAAAGAGATGCAGTCCCTCGGGCTCTCGGTCAAGCCGGTCTACAACGCCGAGGCTGCGGCCGAGGATACGGACCGGAGGGACTGGGACGAGGCCGCCCGCGCGCTGGGTATCAACCTTAGTCGCGACGAACCGACGGGCGCCCTGGAGGAGCCACCGGGTGCCTTTGGCAGAGGAGGTATATAGAGCGTGCAGGGACTCGAGCGCGACATAGACATCAACAAACTGGAGAAGATCTCCATCGGCCTCGCCTCCGCTGAGGAGATCCGGGAGTGGTCCCGCGGCGAGGTAACGAAGCCGGAGACCATCAACTACAGGACCCTACGCCCCGAGAAGGACGGACTCTTCGACGAGCGCATCTTCGGTCCTTCCAAGGACTGGGAGTGCTACTGCGGCAAGTACAAGAGGATCCGCTTCAAGGGCATCATCTGCGAGAGGTGCGGCGTCGAGGTTACCCGCGCCCGCGTGCGCCGCGACAGGATGGGCCACATCGAGCTCGCCGCCCCGGTGGCGCACGTCTGGTTCGTCAAGGGCGTGCCGAGCCGGATGGGCTACCTTCTGGATATAAGCCCGAAGGAACTCGACCGGGTGCTGTACTTCGCAAGCTCCATCGTTACCAAGGTGGAGCGCGAGGAGCGGGCCAACGACATAGACTTGCTTCGCGGCAGGGTCGAGGATGAGATTCAGCAACTGGAGCTAGACAGGGACGAAGAGATAGACCAGATCCACGCCCTCAGGACCAAGCGCGAGAGCGTCATAAAGGGCGAAAGCTCCCCTGACGAGCTGACCGAGAATTACGCGGATATCCCCGAGGAGGACCGCGACTCGGCCATTGCCAAGGTCCACAAGGAGGCCGAGGAGTCCATCGCGGACATCGGTCGCTCGGTGACCGAGCAGATCGGGCTCGTCAGGCGCGCCTGGGAGGAGTTCCAGACGCTTGAACCGCGCCAGATCGTGGACGACGAAGAGCTCTTCCGCGAGATGAAGGACCGCTTCGGCGACGAGTACGGCTACGGCGTGTACTTCCGCGGCGGCATGGGCGCCGAGGCAATCAGGGATCTCATAAGCCAGGTGAACCTGGAAGACGAGGCCCAGGTCCTCAGGGACACCATCGCCTCCTCCAAGGGACAGAAGCGCCAGAAGGCCATCAAGCGCCTCAAGGTTGTGGACGCCTTCCGCGTCAGCGGCAACGGCCCCGAGTGGATGGTCATGGAGGCCATCCCGGTCCTACCGCCCGACCTGCGCCCGATGGTGCAGCTCGACGGTGGCCGTTTCGCGACCTCCGACTTGAACGACCTGTACCGCAGGGTCATAAACAGGAACAACAGGCTCCGTCGTCTGCTCGACCTCGGGGCACCCGACGTGATCGTTAACAACGAGAAGCGGATGCTCCAGGAGGCCGTCGACGCCCTCTTCGACAACGGTCGTAGGGGCCGCGCCGTTACAGGCGCCGGCAACAGGGCTTTGAAGAGCCTTTCGGATATGCTGAAGGGCAAGCAGGGGCGTTTCCGTCAGAACCTGCTCGGCAAGCGCGTCGACTACTCCGGCCGTTCGGTCATCGTGGTCGGTCCTGGACTCAAGATGCACCAGTGCGGCCTGCCGCGGCTGATGGCCGTCGAGCTCTTCAAGCCGTTCGTGATGAAGGTGCTCGTCGACAGGGCTCTGGCGCCTAACATTCGTAGCGCCAAGCAGATGGTGGAGAGGCTGCGTCCGGAAGTCTGGGACGTGCTGGAGGACGTCATAAAGGAGCACCCCGTGCTCCTGAATCGCGCCCCGACGCTCCACCGCCTCGGCATCCAGGCCTTTGAGCCGGTGCTGGTAGAGGGCAAGGCCATCCAGGTTCATCCGCTCGTCTGCTCCGCCTTCAACGCGGACTTCGACGGCGACCAGATGGCCGTTCATGTGCCCTTGAGCCCGGAGGCGCAGGCCGAGGCCCGCGTCCTCATGCTCTCGACGCAGAACATATTGCTGCCGGCGAACGGGTTCCCGATCGCCGTTCCCTCGCAGGACATGGTGCTGGGGCTCTACTACATCACCTACGGCCCCGAGGGTTTCGAGAACGCCGATGTCAAGGCGTACATCTCCTCTTACGACGAGGCCGAGGCCGCGTACAAGGAGGGGACGCTCAAGATCCACGACAAGATCCTCACCCGCCGCAACGGCGAGCGTATCGAGACGACCCTCGGGCGCGTCCTTTTCAACGAGAATGTGGAGCAGACCCTCAGGGACTACCTCGGAGATGGCTACGACCCCGAGTCTTACCCCTACATCAACCACACGTTGAAGAAGGGTGAGATCAAGAACCTCGTGGCAGAGTACGTGGCCCACTACCCGACTGAGTTGGTCAGCCAGCTCCTCGATACCCTGAAGAGGGTCGGGTTCCACACGGCCACCAAGGCAGGCATCTCCGTCGGCAAGAACGACATCGTCGTGCCTGAGCAGAAAGAGGAGATACTCGAGCGCTACCAGGCACTGGTCGATGAGATCGAAGACCAGTGGGACCAGGGCTTCATCTCGGACGACGAGAGGCTCGAGCGCGTAATAACGCTCTGGACCGAGGCCAAAAACGAGGTCGAGCAGGCGATGAAGGACAACCTCTGGCGCCTGAACCCGATCTACATGATGGCCGACTCCGGCGCCCGCGGTAACTACAACAACTTCACCCAGCTCGCCGGTATGCGAGGCCTGATGACGAACACGAAGGGCGAGATCATCGAGGAGCCCGTGAAGTCTAACTTCATGGAGGGTCTCTCGGTCCTCGAGTACTTCACCTCGACGCACGGCGCCAGAAAGGGCCAGGCCGACACGGCCCTGCGTACCGCCGACTCGGGCTACCTGACCCGTCGCCTCGTCGACGTCTCCCAGGACGTCGTCGTGAACGACGAGGACTGCGGCTCGACCGGCTACGTCGATCTGCCGCTCTACCTCCAAGGCGGACGCGGCGACAGGAACGACTCGGTAGCCGCCCGCTTTCTGGCCCGCGACCTTGTCAACCCGGAGACGGGCGAACTCGTCGCGGAGGCCGGCACGGACATCACGCCGCGCCTGCTCGCGACTTGGCAGGATGAGTTGCCGCGCGAGACGCTCGTCCCTGTGCGGACGCCCTCCAAGTGCGAGAGCCCGCAGGGCGTATGCCAAACCTGCTACGGCAGAGCGCTCTCCACGTACCGTCCCGTGGATGTGGGCGAGGCAGTCGGCATCATCGCGGCCCAGTCCATCGGCGAGCCTGGCACCCAGCTCACCATGCGTACCTTCCACACCGGTGGTATCGCCGGCGAGGACATCACGGCAGGTCTCCCGCGGGTCGTCGAGCTCTTCGAGGCTCGTCACCCGAAGGCCGAGGCTACCCTGGCGGACATCGATGGCATCGTCTCCCTCGAGGAGGCGGATTCGGACCGTATGATCAAGGTTGTCATCACCGCCCCCGATAACGCCGACGTGCGTGAGTACAAGGTCGAGCGCCAGCTCCTCAAGCCCGGGTTTGTGGAAGGCGCCGAGGTCAGGGCGAACACCCCGATCACGGAAGGGTCCATTTACCCGCACGCGATCCTCGAAAACGACCTCCGCTACGGTCGCGGAAGCACCACCACCGAGCGCTACCTGGTGGACGAGGTGCAGAAGGTCTACCGGGCTCAGGGCGTGGACATCCATGACAAGCACATCGAGGTCATAGTCCGCCAGATGCTCCGTAAGGTCGTCATCGACGACCCAGGTGACACGAGGATGCTCCCCGAGCAGGTCGCCGACCGCTTCTCGATCCTTGCCGAGAACGCCCGCGTCGAGGAGGAGGAAGGCCGCCCCGCCACCTACCACACGGTGCTGATGGGCATAACCAAGGCCTCCCTTGCCACCGACAGCTTCCTCTCGGCCGCCTCCTTCCAGGAGACCGCCCGCGTCCTCACGGATGCCGCAATAGAGGGTAAGGTGGATAGCCTCGTCGGCCTGAAGGAGAACGTCATAATCGGCAAGCTCATCCCGGCAGCCACCGGCCTGCCGCGCTACCGTCAGCTCACGGTCGCCGTCGAAGGCTACCGGACGCAAGACGTAGACGAGCTCGACATAGCCGCGTCCTAGCCGGCCAGCCCTTTAGTCGGTCAGCTCGTCAGCCTATTCGGCTGGCGGCTGACCGGCCGAAATGCGAAGCCCGCGAGGGCGAAGCGTGCTGAAAACGACTAAAGGGAGCGTGCGGTCGAGGCCCGAGGCGCCGTGCTGATAAGCGTAGGCGGAGCCGGAGCGTACGGTCAAGTTGATGGCTACATCAGCTTGACATAACGGGTTGCTGAGCCTAAAATAACGCGTCGCGGTTACGAACGGTTACCAATGGGGTGATCGGTCATCGGGCCGTGGCGCACGATTTTGTAGTCCCTTTTCCCAGGTAGAGAGAGAGGCGCGTCCATGCCGACGACCAACCAGCTTGTGCGCAACGAGCGGGAGAAACAGAGCAAGAAGGCAGCGACGCCCGCGCTGCAGGGTTCGCCCCAGCGCCGCGGCGTGTGCACGCGCGTCTCGACCACGACGCCGCGTAAGCCGAACTCCGCGCTGCGCAAGGTCGCCAGGGTGCGCCTGACGAACGGCCAGGAGGTTACGGCCTACGTTCCCGGGGAGGGGCACAACCTGCAGGAGCACTCCGTCGTGCTGGTGCGCGGCGGTCAGGTGAAGGACCTGCCTGGCGTGCGCTACAAGGTCGTGCGCGGGGCCCTCGACACGCTCGGGGTCAACAACCGCAAGCAGGGCCGTTCCAAGTACGGAACCAAGAAGTCGTAGGAGGATAGGAGATGCCCAGGCGAGCAGCGCCACCGAAGAAGAAGATCACCGGAGATCCCGTCTACGGGAGTGTGCTGGTGCAGCAGTTGATCAACAAGATCATGCTTGACGGCAAGAAGAGCACCTCCGAGAAGATCGTCTACGACGCCCTCTCGTACATCGAGGAGCGCACGGGCACGAGCCCGGGCCAGGTCCTGAATAACGCCCTGGACAACATCAGGCCACGCCTCGAGGTGAAGAGCCGACGTGTCGGTGGCGCCACGTACCAGGTGCCTGTCGAGGTGGATTCTCGCAGGGCCAACACGCTGGCGTTGCGCTGGATGGTGGGTTTCGCCCGCTCCAGGCGCGAGAAGACGATGGGCCGCAGGCTGGCCGGGGAGATCCTGGACGCCAAGGACAACATCGGCTCCAGCGTGAAGCGCAAAGAAGATACGCATCGGATGGCAGAGGCCAACCGGGCTTTCGCCCATTACAGGTGGTGACGAGGAAAGAATATGGCTGTACAAGTATCCAGAAAGATCCCGCTAAAGCGGGTCAGAAACATCGGCATCATGGCCCACATCGATGCCGGCAAAACGACGACGACCGAGCGCATCCTGCTCTATACGGGCCTCACCCACAAGCTTGGCGAGGTCCACGACGGCAACGCCGTGATGGACTGGATGGCTCAAGAACGTGAGCGCGGCATCACCATCACCTCCGCCGCGACTACCGTGTTCTGGGGCGGCATCGAAGGCTCTTCCAAGAACGGCAAAGGTACCCGCGAGGGCGTCCATAGCCGTATTGCCGATCAGCATCGGGTCAATATTATAGATACGCCCGGACACGTGGACTTCACTGTCGAGGTGGAGCGTTCGTTGCGTGTGCTCGACGGTGCTATCGCGTTGTTCGACTCTGTTGCTGGTGTCGAGCCGCAGTCCGAGACGGTATGGCGGCAGGCCGATAAGTACGGGGTGCCGCGGATCGCGTTCGTCAACAAGATGGACAGGATCGGTGCCGACTTCTACAAGGCCGTCGGCACCATGGTCGACAGGCTCGGGGCGAACGCCGTTCCGGTGCAGTTGCCCATAGGCGCCGAGTCGGAGTTCCAGGGCATTGTGGACCTCGTCGAGATGAGGGCCATCGTCTATACAGATGACCTTGGGGCTACGTGGGAGGTCACAGAGATCCCCGAGGAGATGCGGGGGCTCGCCGACGAGTATCGCGAGAAGTTGCTCGAGGCGGTCGCCGATCAGGACGAAGAGCTCATGGTCATGTACCTGGAGGGCGAGGAGATAGAGCCCGAGCAGATCCGTGCAGCCATCCGCGAGGCGACCCTGAATATCCAGATGACCCCCGTCTTCGTCGGCTCCGCCTTCAAGAACAAGGGCGTCCAGCCGCTGCTCGACGGGGTTGTGGATTATCTGCCGAGCCCGCTCGATGTGCCGCCGGTCGAGGGCAAGACCCTCGATGGTGAGGAGATCACGCGCGAGGCCGATGAGGATGGTCCGCTGGCGGCGCTTGCCTTCAAGGTTCAGGCCGACCCGCACGTCGGGAAGCTGACGTACATGCGGGTGTATTCGGGCACTCTCAGGGCCGGCTCCTACATCATGAACACGACCAAGGGTAAGCGCGAGCGCGTCGGACGTCTCTTGCAGTTGCACGCCAACAGCCGTGAGCAGCGCGACGAGGTCTACGCCGGCGAGCTCGTGGCGGCGATCGGGCTCTCCGATACGGGTACGGGCGACACGCTCGTCTCTGCGGACGACTCCGAGCAGATCGTGCTGGAGGAGATGATCTTCCCGGAGCCCGTCATCAGGCAGGCTATCGAGCCGAAGACGAAGGCAGACCAAGAGAAGCTTTCCGTAGCGCTCCAGCGCCTCGCAGAGGAAGACCCGACCTTCACCGTCCGTAGCGACGAGGAGACGGGTCAGACCATCGTCGCCGGCATGGGCGAGCTGCACCTGGAGATCATCGTCGACAGGCTCCTGCGCGAGTTCAGGGTGGACGCGAACATAGGTCGTCCACAGGTCGCTTACCGCGAGAC
>DATDKB010000507.1:0-5878 GCA_036520255.1 Rubrobacter sp.
CTCGCGGTCCACGGGCGTACGCCCCGCGTCCGGGCACTATCTCGACGAGCCCACGACCGGCCAGGTCGCGCAGGGCCTCGCGCACCGCCGGCCGGCTCAGGCCGTGTTCCTCGGCGATAGCCCGCTCCGAAGGCAGCTTCGATCCCTCCGCCACGCGGCCCGAGACTACCTGCTCCTCGAGAAAGGCCGAGAGGGAGTCCCGATTGATTATTCGACCTTTGGCTTTACCGGTCATACCACCCAGTGTACACTTCGTTACTAGACGGGGTCAATGGGGAGGTAAATATGGATCGGATGGACGGGGCTGGCATAGCGATCACAGGGGGTGCCGGCGACATCGGGGCTGCCATGGGAAAGGAGCTCTCCGCCCGGGGCGCTTCCGTGACGCTCATCGACCTGAAGTCGGCCGAAGACGCGGAGCCGTGGTTGGAGGGGGCTAGCGCAGCCGACGGCGAGGTCGGCTATATACAAGCCGACGTGACGGATCGGGCTGCCGTGGACGAGGCGCTAGCCCGCATAGAATCCCTGGATGTTGCCATCGGAAACGCGGGCATAGTAGATTCCGCGCCGTTTCTCGAGATTACCGAAAAGCAGTGGCAGAATCATCTTGCGGTCAACCTGGGCGGTTGCTTCAACCTGGGTCAATCGGCCGCGCGGCTCATGGTGGAACGCGAGAGACCTGGCCGCATCATCTTTACTGGATCGTGGGTGCAGGAGGTGCCCTGGCCGGAGATCACGGCGTACTCCGTCTCGAAGGCCGGAATTCGGATGCTGGCGCGCCAGATGGCGCGGGAGCTGGCGGGGCACGGCATACTGGTCAACGTGATCGCCCCCGGCATCGTGAGGGCCGGCTTGGCCAAGCGGCAGATGGAGACGGAGCCCCAGTACGCGCGCCGCGTGAGGCACGTGATACCGCTCGGAGATCCGCAGACCGCCGAACAAGTCGCAAGGGCGACCGCCTTCCTATGCTCGGAGGCGGCGGACTACATGACCGGTTCGACGTTGCTGGTCGATGGCGGCTGCTCGTTGTTCCAGTTCGACGAGTAGTGGGCACGTGAACGAGGCGTGAGCACGAGAAGGTACAGGCCACAAAGGAACTGGGGTGCCCGCGTACTCGAGTACGAGCGCGCCGGCATGAGGGCGGTGTTCCTGGAGAACGAGAAGCTTCGGGTGGGGGTGCTCGCGGACAAGGGCACCGACGTGATCGAGTTCAACTACAAACCCCGGGATGTGGACTTCGTCTGGCTGGCGGCGGGGGGTGTGCGCAACCCGACCTCCTACCTCTCGACCTCACCTGACTCCTTAGCGACCTTCCTGGATTACTACCCGGGCGGGTGGCAGGAGATCTTCCCCAACGGCGGCGCCCCCTCCTCCTACCTCGGGGCCCGGTTCGGGCAGCACGGCGAGGTGAGCAACCTTCCCTGGGATTACGAGATCGCCGAGGACGATGATGGTACCGTCGCCGTTAGGTTCTCCGTCAGAACCCAGAAAACGCCGTTCTATCTCGAGAAAGAGCTTCGGCTCCGCTCCGGAGAGAGCCACCTCCTAGTGGAGGAGACGCTCAAGAACGAGAGCGAGGTAGCCTTGCACACCATGTGGGGGCACCACATAGCCTTCGGGCGTCCTTTCCTCGAGGAGGGCTGCTGGATACGTCTTCCCGAAGGGGCGACGGTAGTGCCGCACGAGGAGCCGATCCACCCCGAAGGACGCCGGGTGGATGACGGCAGCACTTACACCTGGCCCATCGTCGAAGACCCAGCGGGCGCCAGCGTAGACCTAAGCGTGCTGCCGGAGGCAGGAACTATGAGCGAGATGCTCTACCTCAAGGACCTCTCGGAGGGCTGGTACGAGGTAGAGAACCCGAAAAAGGCTCTGGCGCTCCGAGTCGAGTGGGATGTCGAGCAGATGCCGTATTTGTGGTTCTGGCAGGAGTACGGCGCGTCGGGATTCTACCCGTGGTACGGACGCCACTACAACATAGGCCTAGAACCTTTCTCGAGCTACCCAACGAACGGTATAGCAGAGGCGGTGAGCAACGGCACCGCCATGCTTATGGGCGCGCGAGAGGAACGGCGTTTCTCTATGCGGGTCGAGGTTCTGGAGGGCTCAGAGGGTGGAGAAGGAGGAGAACATGGCTGATCTCATCGGCAAGGTGGGAATCGTAACCGGCGCCCTGGGCATCGGTCTGGCCGCAGCACGCAAGCTGGCGTCGGACGGCGCCTCGGTCGTTATTTGCAGCGACCGCGAGGAACAGGTAGAAGAGGCGGTGACGGCCTTACGCGAGAAATCCCTAGAGGCTCGTGGCCTGTGGGCCAACGTGACCTCGCTGGCCGACATGGAAGGGCTGGTGGGCCTCGCCGCCGAGAGCTACGGGGGGGTCGATATCCTCGTCAACGCCGCCGGCGTCCAGCGCTACGGGACCGTAGAGGACACCGCGGAGGAGATGTGGGACGAAGTGCTCGGCGTGAACCTCAAGGGCGTCTACCTGGCGTCCAAGTACGCCATCCCCGAGATCAGGAAGCGCGGGGGAGGCTCGATCGTCAACGTCTCGAGCGTGCAGGCGTTCGCCTCGCAGAAGGGGGTCGCCGCGTATACGGCCAGCAAGGGAGGCGTCAACGCCCTGACCAGGGCGATGGCACTGGATCACGCCGCAGAGAACATAAGGGTGAACGCGATCTGCCCGGCCTCCGTAGACACGCCGATGCTGCGGTGGTCGGCCGAGCTTTTCAAGGGGGAGAAGACGGCGGAAGAGACGCTGGAGGGCTTCGGCAAGATGCACCCGCTCGGGCGGGTAGCCAGGGCGGAAGAGGTGGCAGAGGTAATCGCCTTCCTCGCTGGTCCTAGGGCCAGCTTCGTTACCGGCGGCGAGTACAAGGTGGACGGCGGCATGCTGGCCGCGCTCGGCGTCCAGTTGCCAGAGTGAGGGCGATCAGGGAAGGAGTTGCATGAAGATCACCGACCTGCGCGCGACCACCGTCACGGTACCGCTGGAGGCGCCGCTTCTGCACGCCAACGGCGCCCACTGGGGCCGCTTCGTCCGCACCATAGTCGAGTTGGAGACCGACGAGGGCCTTATCGGCCTGGGCGAGATGGGAGGCGGAGGAGAGAGTACGGAGGTGACCTTCGAGGGCCTCAAACCCTATCTCCTCGGTCACGAGCCCTCCCAGCTCGAGGCGATGCGGTTCAAGATCATGAACCCGACGGCGAGCCTCTACAACAACCGCACCCAGGTGCACGCCGCGCTCGAGTTCGCATGCCTGGACCTCGTGGGACAGAAACTCGGGGTCCCCGTCCACGACCTCCTCGGGGGCAGGCTTCGCGACGAGGTGCCCTTCGCCAGCTACCTGTTCTTCCGATACGTCGATCCCGAGACCGGTGAGGGCGAGGTCCGCACCACCGCGCAGCTCGTCGAGCACGCCCGGGCTCTCAAGGAGGAGCACGGTTTCGCCGCCCACAAACTCAAGGGCGGGGTCTACCCGCCCGACCACGAGCTGGAGTGCTACAGGGCGCTTTCCGAAGCGTTCCCAGAAGACACCATGCGCTACGACCCGAACGCGGCCTTGAGCGTGGAGGAGGGCGCTCGCTTCGGACGGGCGATAGAGGATCTCAACAACGACTACTACGAAGATCCGACCTGGGGCCTGAACGGGATGCGGCGCCTCCGCGGAATGGTGAACATTCCCCTCTCCACCAACACCGTCGTCATCGATTTCGAGCAGCTCGCTGCCAACGTCCTCGACCCGGCCGTGGACGTGATACTGCTTGACACCACCTTCTGGGGTGGCATAAGGCCTTGCATGAAGGCTGCGGGGGTTTGCGAAACATTCCAGCTCGGGGTGGCCGTACATTCCTCCGGAGAGCTCGGGATCCAACTCGCAACGATGTTGCACCTGGGCGCGGCGATCCCGAACCTCACCTTTTCGGCGGACGCCCACTACCACCATTTGCGCGACGACATTATAGAAGGCGGAAAGTTCGAGTACCGGGGAGGGACCATCCGGGTCCCCGACACGCCAGGACTCGGAGTCCGTCTTGATCGGGACAGGCTTAAGCGCTACGCGGAACTGTACAAGAAGCTGGGAGGGTACCCTTACGACCGAGACCCGGGCCACCCCGGCGGCTACGCCCTGGTACCAAAACAACGCTTCGCAGACCCGAGGACGAGCCTCAAGCCAGATCTTTCCGTTAGATAGGGCACCGCGCGACAAGGAGTTCGTGCTCTCGTTCAGCAGCGCGACGAAGGCGGTGAGGGGCAGCAGGCTCACCACGCGGATGAGCAGGATCGCCTTTACCGAGCTTCCGGCCCTTTCGAGGGGCCTGACCACCCTTCGTACTGGCACCATAGAGGCGTGCCGTCTCCTTTACGCCCATCCCTGACGATCAGCAGACCCGCCAGTGCTTGTGGCGGTAGACTCTAGGATGACTATAAGCCAACTCGCAATGAGCAGCTCAGGGATTCGAGGCGCTTGTCGGATCTCCTAAGTCCCAGAGCAAAGCGCTGGCGATAGACGGCCGTTGCCGCCATTCCACTTGTGGCGAGCGCTTGTACTGGCATCAGGATCCTTTGGCAGCAACGGTGGCAGCAACCGGGACGATATAAGACGGTATCTGGTGAACAATCATGGCCGCTCAGACTCTAAGAATCGGCTTATTTGCAGTACATACCGCTCGTCTGCGGTGCGTCGCGGACGTCAGTTGACAAGACTACGAGAAGGTCGCGGGTTCGAGTCCTACCGAGCGCGCTGGAAAAAGCGGCTAGTTTGCAGCGGAAATACAGAAGCTAATAAAGAGCCAACTATAGTGACTCGATTGTATTGACAGAGGTTCGGCATCTGTCCTGTCAAGTGTGTAAATTGCCTCCTAGGTGGTTCCGCGCCCCCTAACCCGCCGTCAGCTGCGGCTGCTTTGGCACCTCCTCCCTTCGCTCCAGGTTCGCCAGAGATCCGGCACTGAAGTAACACTTGGAGCCTTCTCACTCGTCATGCTGCTCGGAGAGAAGTTGCCCCACCTTTGACAGTTACCGGGGCGAACAGCGGTAAACAATGGGAAACGTAGGCCATGAGAGTTAGGCTTAGATAAGCGGCTTTTGACAGCACTGGAAACACCGGTGACACCTTGAAGTCGCCCTCGCATGGCGGAGGTCACGAGTTCGAGTCTCGTCGGGTTCACCCCTCGAATCCGAATAAATAAGCCGAAAATCTCACATACAGGTGCGATAGGAACGCTCCTCCCGCGCCTCACTACACTAACCTTTACACCAACGCGTCGCCGGCAGGCGTTAAGGTAAAGATCTACTTCAGATCAACCGCCTTGGGCTTCGTGCTCGGTTCGGATTTACGAAGTCGAAGGCCGCATTTTGTCCTCGTGGCGTGTTTTTTGCGTGGCGCGCATCCATCTACCGAACACGTGGCCGCGCATAGCGGCTGCCGAGACAAGAAATGCCCACCTGGCATATTGCCAGGACCCAGCGCCCCTTCTATACTCCGTTCCGACATCCACGAAAGGGCAAACCCGTCGTGAGGCGGGGGCGCAATGCCTACGGGTCTCTCTCTAAGAGGCGGCCGGGCTGCCGAAAGGAGGGTTTTGGAACAGATCCACACATGCGCTCTTCCTCTCCGCCAAACGCGCGGGCGGCCGCAGCCCGGGAACGGTAGACTACTACCGCAAGAAGCTGGAGCTCTTCCAGCGTTGGACGCCAGACGCCTCGGCGGCTATGACGCCGTGGACGCACCCTATGCAGATATTGGCGCCGACGAGGTCGAGGCGTACGTGGTGTACCTGCGCGACGGGCGCGGCATGGCCGACTCTTCGAGGAAGAACCACCTCGCGGTCTTGAGGAGCTTCTTCCAGACCGTCTCCAGGAGGATGAAGCTGCCAG
>DATDKB010000508.1:0-5155 GCA_036520255.1 Rubrobacter sp.
GAGAGGGCCCGGCCGCGGGAGCCCGCGCGGGAGCCCGAAGGGGAAGCCCTCTCTAGGAGGGGCCGAAGGACTTCTGCCGTTCTTATCGAGGTTTCCTCTTGCGGGCCACATCGTCCCCGTCTCTCCGGGCCGGCTTTGGCACCTTGGGTATCCTCAGGTTGCCGGGCGGTCTTCGGGCCATTTCCCTCGCGCCTCTCTCGATGTCCTACGAGCACAGTATGGCGGACAGCGATCGCCATGATCGGTCCTTCTTGTGCCAGCGTCGCCCTCTTGAGCCTTCGGATGCCCCTCCGAACCCGTGTTTCTTGCTCGGCTTAGGCTGCACGGGCTCGGGGCATCGACTAGTCGCCCTCCTCCTACCGCTTCTCTAACGGGGCGATCGTGCGCAAGGCCCCGAGCATCACGCCCGCGTCTCGGGTGAGGTGACACACTGCGGTACCTGTTGCCCCCACGTCCTGTCTCGTGTAAGTAAACACGGAGTCCTGCCCGCGCCAGAAGCCTTTGCCCGACCGCGAGATACCAGACTCGCCACCAACGCTAGCGCCATAGAGCCTCCCCTCCGTAAGCCCATCCCGAACTTCTCTCTTTCCTTGCCCTCCAAAACCTACCTAAAGACGCAGAGTTTTTCGACCGTCCTCTATTTATCACCTGTGTGGACGGAGTAAATGCAGAACCAGGATGTCCATGCGCGTGATCACGCCCCGGAGCACGTCGCCTTCGGTGACGGGCAGGATCTTGACCCCTTTGTCGGCCATGATCGTGGAAGCCTCCGCTAGGGTTGCGTCGGGGGGGATCATGATCACCTCCTTCGTCATCACCTCATCGACGGTCACGCCGGCGCTCTTGAGCGCCTCGTCGCGGTATTCGTCCCAGCTTCCGAGGGGGATCATGCCGCCGAGAATGTCGAGGAAGCCGGGCGCCTTCACGTCGGCGTCCCTGAAGATGAGGTCCCCCTCCGTGACTATGCCGATGAGCCTGCCGCTCTCGACGACGGGTGCGCCCGAGATGCCGGTCTCTGCGAAGAGCTTGATGGCGGCCTCGACCGTCTCGTCGGGCCCTAGCGTGGGCCACTCCTCGTGTACGATCTCGGTCACCTTCATTTCTCGGATGTCCTGCTGCTCCACGTCTATCCCCCTGATCGTCGTTCCCTGATGCCATTTAAGCGGCCCGAAGAACCCCGGGTCAAGGGTTCCAATCCCTCTGCACGGCCTCGACACCAACGGCCCGACCGGCGTCGAGGTCGAAGTCGACGAGCGCGGCGTTAAAGACGACGGGCCCGCCGGTGGCGACCGAGATCCCACGCCAATCTCCGAGGAACAAGGCGAGAAAGTCCTCCCGTTCGAAGCCGATGATGCTGTCCTTGCAGCCGGTCATGCCCACGTCGGTCACGTACGCCGTCCCGCCGGGCAACACCGAAAGATCGGCCGTCGGCACGTGCGTGTGGGTCCCGAGCACGGCCTGCGCCCTTCCGTCGAGATAACGGCCGAGCGCCAGCTTCTCGCTCGTGGCCTCGGCGTGAGAATCGACGAGCACGAGGTCGGCGCCACGCGATTCCAACTCAGCAACGGCCCTGTTCGCGGCCTCGAAGGGCGACATCTTTGTCCTCTCGACGAACACGCGCCCGAGCACGTTGGTGACGCCCACGGTCACGTCGCCAACCTCGAAGAGTCCCCAACCCAGCCCGGGATCTTTCTCTCCAAAGTTGGCGGGACGAACCACGCTATGCTCCCCTCGGAGGAACTCCCTGTACCCTTCAGCATCGAAGGCATGATTTCCGAGCGTCAGAAAGTCGGCGACGGAGAGCAGGGCGGACCCGCTCTCGCGGGTGACCCCACGCCCCGCAGGCGCCGAGTTCTCGGCGTTGGCAACGACCGCGTCGAGGCTCAGCTCCTCGCGCAACCGCGGTACGAGGTCTAGAACTGCGGCGCATCCCGCCGGTCCGACAACGTCCCCGACAAAAAGCAGCCTGAAGCTCAGATCAGCTCCCCAACGGCCCGTGGCAGATGCTCCAGCAAATCGGTCGCCACCATGCTCTCAGCCGGCCACACCTTCTCCTCCGTCCAGAGCTCCGCTGCCCGCCCGTGCGCCCAGGCGCCAGCCCTGGCGGCCTCGTAGGGGTCCATACCACGCGAGAGGAGGGCCCCGATCACACCGGACAACACATCCCCCGTCCCCGCCGTAGCCAGCGCGACTTCCCCCGTGGAGTTGACGGCCACCGCCTCGCCCTCCACAACGAGCGTGTCCGAGCCCTTCAGCAACACGCAGCAGTTGTTCTGTTCGGCCGCGCTTCGGGCGGAGTCGAGCCTGTGGGCCGACACCTCCCTCGCCCCTGACCCCAGCAGACGTCCCAGTTCCCCGGCGTGCGGCGTTATTACCGTCGGATTACTCCTGCCGGCTATAACGTCCGTGCCGGCGAGGTTCGTGATGGCGTCGGCGTCCAGCAGGACGGGAACCTCGACCTCGCGCAGGATGCCCTCGACGAGACGTCTGCCCTCGTCTCCCGTACCCGTACCGGGTCCCATCACGAGCGTGGTGGCCCTCTCCGCGTGAGAGAGTATCTCCTCCAGCGCTCCCGATCCCATAAATCCTCTATCGTCTTCGACGACACCGTAGACGAGTGCCTCTGTGAGCGCGAGGTCTACTGCGGGGGCCGCGCCCTCGGAGGTGGCGAGGAAGACGATGCCGCACCCCGTTCTCTGGGCACCGCGCACGACCATCACGGGGGCGCCCGTCATGCCGCGGGAACCCGCGACGACGAGCAGGGCGCCCGCCGAGTACTTGTGGGCAGGCTCCGCGGTGCGCGGTACGGTGCCCCGCAGCGAGGCCGCGTCGGTCCAGACCAGGGAAGGGACCACGTCTGCTTCGGGTGGAATGCCTATATCAACGGCGACGACCTCGCCGGCGTGCTCACGGCCGGGAGAAATTACGCACCCGACCTTCGCCGCGTGCGCGCAGACCGTGAGGCCGGCGGACACTGCCCCGCCCTGAACCTCGCCCGTGGCCCCGTCCACGCCGGAGGGCACGTCGACGGCCAGTACCGGAGTATCGGCGGAGTTCATCCGCTCGACGATCCCGGCCTCCCTCTCCCTCACCTCCCCCGAGAACCCCGTCCCTAGCAAGGCGTCCACGAGGAGGTCGGCAGCCCCCAACTCCACGTCGAGTTCTCTCTCTTCGATGAACCTCACGTCGAGGTTGCGGAGCGCCTCCAGGTTGGTCGCCGGGTCTCCTTCGTACTCGCTTTTCGTCGCCAGAACCGTGACCTCGACGCCCGAGCGGTGCAGTTCGCGGGCGATGACGAAGCCGTCGCCGCCGTTGTTGCCACCGCCCGAGACGACCACGGCGCGACGCGGGGCGAAGCGTTCGAGGGCGATGCGGGCCATGGCGGCGCCGGCGCGTTCCATCAGGACGCCGCCGGGGATGCCCAACTTTTGGGCCCCTGCGTCTGCGCGAGACATCTCCTCGGCGGTGTAGAGCTTCAACCGGAGATCTGCTCCCTGCGCACGACGCACACGGCGACGGCTGAGAGCTCGGAGTGGGTTATGGAGATGTGGAGGTCTTCCTCGCGAACGCCGACCGCGTCGGCGAACTTCTTGATCTTACCGAAGATACGCACCGTGGGGGCCTGGCCACGCTGACGCATCACCTCGACGCCGTTCCATTGGATCAGGCCGCACCCCAAAGCCTTGGTTACCGCCTCTTTGGCGGCCCAGCGTCCAGCGTAGTGGCGCTCGGAGAAACGGTACTTCTCGCAGTAGGCGATCTCGGCCTCCGTAAAGAGGCGCCGGCGTATCTTCGGGGTGCGCTCGAGGGCGAACTGCATCCTCTCGACGTCGACGACATCGACCCCGATCCCAGGTACGACGAATCCTTCCACGGGGCTTATGTTACGGCAGATTGGTCTCCGGCAAAAGGGCTATAGTATGGAGATGGATACCTCCACGGACGCTGTGATCATCGGCAACCCCAACTCGGGGCGCGCTGGCGACGAGGGCTACCTGGAGCGTTTCGCGAAGATCCTACGCTCCGGTGGGCTATCGGTGGAGGTACTAAACACCGAACGCCCCAACCACGCCACCGAGCTAGCCGCCCTCGCCGGGGACCGTCTGGTCGTCGCCGCCGGGGGCGACGGCACGGTGAACGAGGTCTTGAACGGGCTCTCGTCGGGGGCCACGCTCGGCATCCTGCCGCTCGGCACGGCGAACGTGTTGGCCAGGGAGCTCGGTCTGCCGCTCGACGCGGAGGGGGCCTGCCAGCGCATCCTGGAAGGCGAGGTCGCGCAGGTGGACTTCGGCGTCGCCACGGACGAGAGCGGCGTCGAGCGCCGCTTCGCCTGCATGGCCGGCATAGGCTTCGACGCGCAGGTGGTCGGCACCGTGACGCCGCGCCAGAAACGCTTTCTGCGAGGCCTCGCCTTTTCGCTGAACGCGTTCAGGGTCCTCTTTGGGAACAGGTTCCCCCAGCTGGAGATAGCCCACGGCGACGAGGTACACATCGCGAGGTTCGCCATAGTCGCAAACGGGCACTATTACGGTGGGGACTACAGAGTGTCAGGCCCCGGTTTGCTGACGAGCGGTGAGCTCGATACCGTCCTGGTCGAGCGGGTAAGCGTCCTCCTCAGGCCTGACGTGATCGCCTGGATCATGGCACGCAAGCCCCTGAACCGCGCGATGAAGTCTTTCACCTCCACCGAGATCAGTGCCAGATCTCCCGGCGCGGAGGTGCCAGTGCAACTCGACGGCGAACTCTGGGGCGAGCTGCCCATGTCGTTCCGCATCGAGCCGGGGGCCCTCAACGTGATACGTTAGCTTGTTAGCATAGCGCTTCGCGCCTTGTCAGCATGCTTCGGGCCTTCGGCCTCCACCTTCAGCAAGCCTGCTCCGCAGGCTTGTCAGGTTTTCGTTTCGGCCACGGTCGTATGTGCTGTTTGCGGTGGGTTAGCGTCTGTGCTGACTACACTTTTCAGGGTGGGGCAACGAAGAGTACGGCCGCTCCTCGTATCTTGCCGTCGCGTAGAGTTTGTAGTGCTTCGTTGGCTTTTTCGAGGGGGAACGGCACGACTTCGGTGTGGACGGGTACCTTTGGGGCCAGGGCGAGGAACTCTTGCCCGTCCTGGCGTGTGAGGTTGGCGACGGAGCGTACCGAGCGTTCTCCCCAG
>DATDKB010000509.1:0-5977 GCA_036520255.1 Rubrobacter sp.
TTCCGCTTCTCCCGCTACGAGACCGGAGACCTGCACCCCACCAGCCACTCGCCTTTCCCATGGAGCTGACACGGGGAGGCCCCGGAGAGCCCGGGGGATCTCATCCTCCCGAACGCCGGGTAGACAGGCCTCGGATCGAGAGCGCCGTCAGGGAGGTACTGGTCGCCTTAGGCGAGGACCCGGAACGGGAAGGCCTCAGGGGCACGCCGCGGCGCGGGGCCGAGGCCTACGCGTTCCTCTTCACCGGGCTGGGCGAGGACCCCGCCGGGCACCTGGACGTGGGGTCCCAGGAAGAACATCGCGAGATGGTCCTCGTACGAGACATACCCTTGCATTCACTCTGCGAACACCACCTCATGCCTTTCGTCGGCAAGGCCCACGTGGGCTACATACCGGACGGGAAGGTCGTTGGGTTGTCCAAGCTGGCCCGACTCGTGGAGGGTTACGCCCGCCGCCCCCAGCTCCAGGAGCGCCTCACGACCCAGGTCGCCGAGGCATCCACGAGAGGTTGGGCGCTCGTGGCGCCATCTTCGTCGTGGAGGCCGAACACCTGTGCATGACGATGAAGGGCGTGCAGAAGCCGGGGAGCGTGACCGTCACCAGCGCGGTGCGTGGTACCTACGCCAGAGACCCGCGCACTCGCCAGGAGGCCATGAGCCTTATAACGGGCCACCGCTAGAGCAGCTTGCAAAGAGGTCCAGCCTCTTTGCAAGCTCTCAGCCGGTCAGCCGGTCAGCATTTCAGCCATTAGAAAGCTGACATGCTGAAATGCTGAGATGCGCGGGTTGCGGAAGGGTCGACCCTTCCGCAACCCGCTATAGGCGAACCGTCGTCTCGCAGCCCTCGCCAACGATGGCCAGGTCGCGGGCTGCGGCAGCGTCGCGTCGGGCGGATTCGCCGCCGGCAGCGACCTACCGCTGTCCGGGCGTCCAGGAGATCGCCGTGGTAGGCTTCCCCGATGCGCAGTAGGGGATGGTCGTCTCCGCCTTCGTCGTGAAAGGCTCGCCCGACCTGGCCGCCGAGAGGGTGGACGATTTCTGCCGCACGGGCGGGGTCCAAGCGGCCCACCGTGTTTTCTTCCCGACTGCCCACCGATGAACCCCAGCGGCCAGGTGCTGAAGAACGGGCCGATGGAGCGAGCTTCGAAAGACGAGGAAAGAACCTGATGGCCACGCTCCTCCACTTCGTGCAGTTCGGCCATATCGCCACCCCGACGATCCGCCTTCAAGGAGCCCGAGGGTCCACTTAAGGGCGCCGCCAACAAGATGTGTATGTAGCAACCTTCGTTGCACGTCGATTTGGTGTATGTGATACTTGCAAAGGTGGCGGAAGTGAAAGAGACGAACCTTCGGCGGGAACTTGCCATACTGACGGTCCTTGGTGGTGAAGAGGCGGTCGAGGACGGGGGTTTGGGGGTCGTGCGGATCGCCAAGCTCATCGGTCGGGAAAAGAGTCAAGTATCGAGGACGCTAAAGACTCTGGCCGAGAGCGGCTTTGTCGACCGTGATGCGACGACGCTCCAGTACCGTTTGGGCTGGAGGTTCTTCGCGCTTGCGGCGCGGGCGGGTGAGCAAAGGTTGCTCAGCGTTGCCCCTGCGCTGCTCGAGCGGCTTGTAAAGAACGTGGGGGAGACGGCCCACCTGTCCGTTCTGCAGGGATTGGAGGTTCTGACGGTGCTCTCCCAATCCCCGCCCCACGCCGTCAAGGCGGATGGCTGGGCCGGCCGAACGGTTCCGATCTATTGCACTTCATCGGGGCGGGCGCTCTTGTTCGACCACGACGAGGAGGCTCTTGCCGGCCTCCTATCGGGGGTCGAGTTCCGCGAGCTGAGGCCCGGGACGGTCCGTAACGTCGGGAAGTTGCACGAGAGCCTCGTGGTCGCGCGGGCGCAGGGTTATGCGCTGGTAGACGAGGAGTTCGAGTTCGGTCTGGTCGGCGCGGCGGCGCCCGTCAGGGACTTCAGGGGCCAACTCGTCGCGGCGCTCAACGTCTCGGCGCCGAAGTTCCGTCTCGGTGGGCGGCTGAAGGACGCGGGAAGAGAAGTCAAGAGGGCTGCGGACGAGCTCTCCGTCCTGCTCGGGTGGTCCTCCGACCCCCTGAGCGGCGTCGGCGTCGCTCAGGGGGTCGGCGCCTTCCGCCTTGGCCGGGAAGGCGACCACGAGAAGATGAGATAGATGGTCCGGGACCTTTCCCGGCCAGGACGAACGGGCGCAAAGCGGAAGTACGACGAAGGCCTCAAACGAGTCCGCGGACCTCGATCGCCGACCGTAGGATCTGGATGCGGCGCCGGTACTTTCGCTCGAAGTGGTAGTCGTTGGAAACGACGGACTCGTACAGCGCCAGCAGCGGATCGTCCTCCAGACCGCGAACGAACGCGCCGAAGTCCTTTATGTTCCGCTGCTCCAGGACGAACTTCGCCACCCGGATGCGCCGGCCACCCGGATGGCAGGTAACGAGAAGGGTAATACGAAATCATGCGGGTGGCTCTAGCTCAGATCGACTCCATCCTCGGCGACACAGAAGAGAATCTCCGCAAGGCTAAAGGGGTCGTGGCGGAGGCGAGGAACAGAGGTGCTGACCTCACCGTCTTCCCTGAGCTGAGTTTGTCTGGCTACGCGCTGGAGGAGCTCAATGACGATGTCGCCATCGAGGCGCACAGCCAGCCCATCAGGTCCCTGGCCGAGGCCGCGGGGGAGATGGCTGTGGTCGTGGGGTTTTGCGAGGAGGGGCAGCGCTTCCAGACCTACAACAGCGCGGCCTATCTCGAAGGAGGGGTCCTCAGGCACCTTCACCGCAAGCTCTACCTGCCAAACTACAGGATTTACGAAGAGAGAAAGCACTACAACCCCGGACAGAACATGCGCGCCTTCGACACTAGGTTCGGCCGCATGGCTATGTTAATCTGCAACGACGCCTGGCAGCCGTTTCTGCCTTTCATCGCGGTCCAGGACGGTGCCCAGGTGCTCATAATCCCCGCCGACAGCGGTTCCTACCCTTATCCCGAGTTGCTAGACACCAAGGACTACTGGCGGGGGATCACCCGCTTCTACGCCCGTATGCTCGAGAGCTACGTCATCTTCGTGAACCGGGTCGGCAAGCAAGACGGGATCGTTTTCTGGGGCTACTCGCACGTCGTCGACCCATGGGGTTCTGTCGTGGCGGAGGGACCCCTGCACAAGGAAGCGCTCCTCACGGCGGATATAGATCTGGGCGATGTCCGCCGCCGTCGCAGGGAGGTTCCCCTGGTAAAGGAGGCTCGACTTGCTCTACTGATCAAGGAACTGAACCGTCTCGCCGAAGAAGGCGGTGACCTCTGATTGCGGTACACATTTCCTGGGCGGCACAAACCTAGCCACGAAGTGCGCGGCGCACAGCGGAACACGCGGGCGCTAGGGGGCCCCTGTGCTGCTCCGCGGCCGGCGGCACACTCGGAGCGCCTCGGCGGTCACCGGCCTAAACTCATAAAATAGGGCTCGAGGTGTGCAGAATGAGTCCATCAGTCGAGACTAGGGTCGCGGCACACCGTCCTTTCTCGACCTTGCCGTTCGCATGCCGGGATCCCTCTCATACACGGTGGCTGGCCCGCGCTCTTGGTTCCCCGGCTGGCCCACTGACTAGCTACCCTGGTCGCGTTGTGGCCGCGCTCTCAGTCCCCGGGCGCGGCTGCAATGAGTCCGGCGGTCCGCGTCTTCGAGCACGATGGGCTGTACAGGATCGCACTCTCCGGGAGCCTACCCAACAACCATCACTAGCGGTTAACCTTCTTGCGGGCGACTTACCAGACGGTGCTCCCGGGAAAAGACGTGGACCACCTGGCGGCGGTCCGAATGTCCCTGCCCTGCAATTCGGCGCCGCCGCTAGAGCTGGCGGCCAGGGCGCGCCCGCGGGGGGCGCTCGCGGAGCTCGTGGCCGGTTCCCGCGACCACGACTGGGGGAATGTGGGTTTCGAGCCACTGATCCATGATAACTTCGACGCTCTGCGATCTTATGGCATGACAACTTCTCTAAAGGTCAACGGCACGCTCGGCGATGTCGTCGAGACCATCTTACTATCCGTAGGAATGGGCGTAACTGCAACAGCCGTCTTCCTCTTCGCCTCTGAGAATGCTAAGGCTTGCCCTGGCAGGTACGATGTAAGACGAGACCCCGAAACCGGTCTGAATCAGCCAGAGTGGTCGTATCCTGTTGTTCCTTCGCACGAACCCTGTCACCTAAAGCCTCTGTTATGGTAGTTAGGCCGAAGCACGGTAGCCGCGGTTGCTTTGCGTGATCGGGTAACACAGATGGCTTATATGACCCGATATCTGACACCTGAATTCTCGGCATCAAGCCCTACATAGAAGCGCCTCGCGGATGTTAGATGTATGTGCAGCAACCGTGCAGCAACCCGACTAGGACGGAGCCGAACGCAGCCGGAGCGCGAAAGCCCGAGGTCATCTGAAATCAGCATATTTAGGCCACAGAGCCGGACGCGCTAGGACGCGTCTGGAAAGCCCGTAGCGCCTTTGCACGGCGGAGATCAAGGGTTCGAATCCCCTCGGCTCCACTTCAAGAAGGTCCCAAGACCACGAACCGCTGACGATTGTCTTGCAGGGTGATTTCCGTAGGTTACCCTAGGGGAGTCTATTCGGAGAACGGTCACGAGTGTCGGAGGGGAGATGCTTATCCACTTAGTTGCGGATTACGGGCACGGGGATCTGGCGTTCGCCGAGGTCGTCCAGCGCATCAAGCTCCACCTCCCGGACGCCGAGCCGGTGGCGGTGCCCGTGCCGCCGTTCGCCACGCTCGCCGCCGGTTTCTGCGTGGCGCAGCTCGGTCTGAACCCCGCCCCGCCGGGCACCGTCGTCTACCACAACGTCGCGCCCCGCGAGGACGAGGAGGAGGCCCGCGAGGGCAACGAGGGGGAGCGTCTGGCGTACGCGCTCCTGCCGAACGGGGTGCGCGTGATCGGGGTGAACGCCGGCCACGCCTTCTCTTTCGTCCGTGCCGCTGCCAAGGAGCTAAGGTGGGCCTCCGTTCCCGCCGAGGGCTCTCAGTTTCGCTCGCGCGACCTCTTCCCCGAGGCGGCCGCGGACATCGCCCTGGGGCGCCCCGGTGCCCTGGGCGAGGAGATAGACCTTAGCGCCATACCGGGCGTTCCAGAGAACCGCCTCGCCTACGTCGACGGTTACGGCAACCTGAAGACGACGGTAGAGCGCGGCCCGCTGGACATCGAGTCCGGCGCAACCGTCCGGGTTCGCGTCGGCAAGGAGGAACTAACCGCGAAGGCAAGCGGGGGCAGCTTCGGAGTGGGGGAGGGAGAGCTGGCTTTCGCACCGGGGAGCAGCGGCTGGAGGGACGTCCGGGACGAGGAGACCGTGTGGATGGAGCTCTTCTTGCGCGGCGGAAGCGCCTGGGAGGAGTTCGGACGTCCCCCGCTCGGATCCGAAATTGAGGTCGAAGCCGGTTCTTGATGTGTTCAGCCCTCAATACTGCTCTCTAGCAGAAAGTCCGCCCAAGAACTACCCGAACCGCTTTTCAACGGGCCCTCTCACCGCAGGATCGATAAGCCTGGGCTCTGTTGTTTGTCGTCACGGTCCACAGGGGACGGACGACCGCGGAGTGGACCCTTCAGGAAATGTTATTAAGCCGCTGCGTTTTCGCTTCTCTTCTCTTTTCCTCGCCTTCACGCGCCGCATGATAGGCAGCGTCGATGAATCGGCTATGAATTTTGGGCCAGGTCAAAACAGAAGAGACGCAACGCAAACGAAGCTTAGCAATACTTTAAGGAGCTTAACGACACCTTAATAAACCCAAGCCGTATACAGGATTGGGGCTATTCAGGATCCCGCAGCTAATTTTCGGAGTACAACCATTCCCCCACCTTGCGGGATGAATAGGGGACTCGTTCCACTAAAAGGTCCCGGCGTTCCTTGTGTGCACCATCGGATATGGTCTCGTCCGGGTTGCGACATAGCATCCCCGCCTGAACACCACA
>DATDKB010000510.1:0-2414 GCA_036520255.1 Rubrobacter sp.
CGCGCGGTGCCTTCCCGACCACGTGACGCTCTCGGAATCGCGCAGCTTCAAGAGCAGCTCGAGCTTTTCGGAGAACAGCTCGTCGTAGTCGCCCAGGTCGTAGCCGAAAAGCGGGAACGACTCGATGAACGAGCCCCGGCCGGCCATGATCTCCGCGCGACCGTCCGAGATCAGGTCGAGCGTGGCGAAGTCCTGGAAGACGCGCACGGGGTCGTCGGAGCTCAGAACCGTGACCGCGCTCGTCAGGCGGATGTCTTTCGTGCGGACCGCCGCGGCCGCCAGCGCGACGGCCGGCGAGGAGACCGCGTAGTCGGGGCGGTGGTGCTCGCCGACGCCGAAAACCTCGAGGCCGAGTTGATCCGCCAGCTCAATCTCCTCGAGAAGGTTGCGCAGCCGCCGTGCCGGGTCGATCTCGGGCCCGACGTCGGCGAAGGTGTAGAGACCAAATTCCATTCTTGGGTTCCTTTCCGGCCAACGTTCTCCACGAGTAGTCCACCGACCGTCGTCCCGAAACCGCGAAGGGGTAGACGCTAACCTGCGACGGAGAGCTCATCCGTTCTTGCCGCCATTATGAAGTCGTTCTGGTGCAGACCGCCGATCTTATGCGTCCACCAGGTAACCGTTACCTTGCCCACTCGGTCAGCAGCGCGGGGTGGTGCCCTTCCTCCTCGGCCCGCTCGCCCACCGTGTTGGTGAAAGCCAGGGCCTCGGCAAAGTTACGGAACCCGAACACACGCTCCAGGCGCTTGATGCCCTCCCGCTCCACCAACTGTCAGTCGGAGCCTTGCGGACGCAGCTCTGCGATCTCCGCTTCGGTCAGCGTGGGTTTGCCACCGCGGCAGGCGGTGCACTTCATCTCCGATAGCTCGCTCATGTTTTCCTCGTCTCTGCGGGACTGCAGGTCGAGTACCAAGTGTATCCTCCGCACAGACACCCTGGCGCACCAGGCACTAAGAGCAAGGACGTTTCGGGACCGAGACGCCCCAGCGTGCCGTGCCGGACCGAGTCAGGGAGATACTAATAGCGCCGACCCCGCTGACGGGCGATGTCGAAGCTGGCCGAGTCCGATACGGCCATCACGGCCATCACCCCGCACTGGACGGGGTCGCTCACCACCAGGTCTGCCGCGGCGGGCACGGTGCCTGACATGTTCAGCGAGAGCACGATTATGCCCTTCTCCCGGATCTCACGCACCGCGCGGGCGACCTCCCCGCCCATGAGGGCGCCGGCCAGGACCAGCGCTACCGCCCGCGGGAGGCGCGCCACGGCCCTCGTCGCCGCGGCGAGCTCTCCCTCGCCCACAAGGGGGATGGTGTCGACGGAGATCTTCTCTCCCCTGATGTTGTGCCTGTCGGCCTCAGCGACCGCGCCGACCACCACTTGCCCGACCTGCGCCCCGCCACCGACCACGATGATCCGCTTCCCGTAAACCTTCCGGAACGAGGGCGCCCGCTCGACCACGCGCACGATGGGCAGCGACTCCAGGTCACCGACGAGCCCGTCCGCAGCATCGCCCGAGACGTCCTCTAGCTCGAAATAGACCGTCGAGAGTCCGTCGCGCCGCTCGGCGATGTCGACGTGGGTGATGTTCGCCTCGTGATCCAGGAGTACCCCTGTCAGGGCGTGCAGCACACCAGGCTCGTCGGGCGTCTGGACCATCAGGGCCAGGGGAACGCTACGCTCGGCGCTCTCGCTCATGAAGCGCAGTGTATAACCTCCAAGGCTTCGCTTCTTCTGGCGGAGGGGATGGTCATGACCAATGAAGGCCCGCGACAAGTTGACCACCCCAAGCCCAGCTTCTCCAGCCGCTCGCGGGTGAGGTTCGAGTCGTAGCCTCGGTCGAGGTGGACGCTCGTCTGCTCCGCAGCCCGCCGAGCGTCTTGGCTACCGCCTCCAGGGTGGGGACCAAAAGCGGCGAGTCGTGGCGGTTGGCCGGGGCGGTCGTGGCGCCCAAGGGGATGCCAGAGGCATTCACCGCCATCGAACGCTTGATGCCCGGTTTGCCCCTGTCCACCGGGCTTCTTCTCGCCTTCTTCCCTCCGCAAGGAGCCTTGGTGAGGCACCCGTCCACACCCACTCCTTTTCTTGCACGATGCCTCCCTTCTCGGTCACCTCCCCCGGCATGGAGGCATCCGTCCTTACCAACTCGCTTCCCGATACACTCGGTACCAAGCCCAGACCCGATCGCACTTTTCCTCATATTGCGGTAGCCTGGCAAGGCCCACCGCCCGTAGGTAGTTTGTCGCCCCCAGTTGGTTATAGATAGAGTCAATCTGCTCTTCGACTAGGGCCTGGGAAGTTTCGGTTTTCCTCGCAAAGGTAAGGATTCTACATGCCGCAACCGCTGCGGCTGGTACCTCGTGCTCCGGCACGTTGAGTTGTGCCGCACGTAGGTAGCCATCTGCCTCCTCGTA
>DATDKB010000511.1:0-3001 GCA_036520255.1 Rubrobacter sp.
TTGTACCGATACCTAATATATTCGGCATCTTCTGCCTCCGATTATACTGCAGGGGATTACTGCTCCCAAGGCCTTATACCAGGTCAGAATGAAGGCCGACACCAAGCCATAAGCCGCCATCGCCCGCGGGTCCCTGTCAAAGAAAGCAAATTCCCGCTCCCCGCTCTCGCTGGGACAAGCTTCAGGCTGATACCGAGACCGGGTGAATGCCTACGGTACGACGGGCCTCGCGGCAGCAGTGGATTCCCGCTTTCGCGGGAATGACAGGTAGGAAGGACCCTGCGCGTGCCCATTTCCAGAAAGCGCGACCATCCCGGACGGACTCGGTATGACCGACGTGGGGAGGCTTCCGCGGTCCAGAGCGCCAGAACGCCATCCCGTTTAAGTGAACTCAGCATAACCCGACACATCCTGAAAGCCGCCAAGCGGCGCGAACAACCGCTGAATTGCTGAAAGCGTAGCCCGAAGGGCGCAGCGTGCTCTCTAGCTCGCGCTCTTGAGGGTGTAGTTCTTGGCGTCAACGGTGTAGGGGGCTCCGAGGGTACCGGCGTCCTGGCCGTTGATCTCCACCGTCACCGCCCCGGCGTCACCGCCCTTGATGTAGAGCCGCCGGTCGGCCTCGAAGGTCTCTGAGAAACCTGGCTGGGCCACCTGCTCGTAGACCGGGGTACCATCGGTCCGGATCAGCAGCCACGAGGGCCGCTCTCTTACGCTGATCAAGACCTGCAGCGTGTCCGGGGGCGCGCCCCGCCCGGCTCCCGCCGCCCCCTTACCGCCAGGGTCTTCCTCGCTCTTTGACGTATCCTTCTGTGCGGGATCGGCCCCCTCGTTGGCTTTCTCCTTGCTGGCAACCTTCTCCTGATCCTGCCCCGGAGGGTTCTCGTCGGGCTGCGCCGGGGAGGGATTGTCTCCCCCCGGGCGCGATGCTTCCACGCCCCGTCCCACGAAGTACAGAGCCCCGATGACGACGGCCAGGACGAATACGGCGACGAGCAGCGTCACGACGGCCGAGGTGGGGAATTTACGCTTCTCCGTCCCTTGCAGGCCGGTCGGCGCGATCAGGGGCTCCTCAAAGCCGCTCTCGGGCTCGGTGTTGTAGTTGATCCCGGGCTCACGCCGCGGTTTCCTGCGGCTCTTGAGCTGCCGGGAGAGGGCCTCCCCGTCGAGGCCGAGATAATTCGCGTAGGTCTTCAAGAAACCCTGGGCGTAGACCCCGTGGGGTAGGACTGCGTAGTCCTCGCGCTCGAGGCCGTCCAGGTAGCGCTTGCGGATCTTGGTCGCCTGCTCGACGTCCTCCAGCGAGAGCCCCCGCTCCTTACGTCTGTGCCCTAGGTAGCGGCCGATCTTGGCCTCGCCGTTGACCTCGCCACCAGGCGCTAGGTTGTGGGTGTGCTGCCCGTCTTCCATGGCGCCTAAGAGACTACCATAAATGCTACCAACCCTCGGCCAGATCAGCCTTTCTTTCGGGGTATGCGTCGGATTCGCCGTCGTCGCCGAACAGGGACTCCAAGTCCATCGGGGACGCCACCACGGAGCGGGCCTTGGAGCCCTCGTAAGGCCCGACGACACCCTTCCGCTCGAGGGCGTCGATGATCCTACCAGCCCTCGAATATCCGACCCTGAAGCGCCGCTGCACCGCGCTCACCGAGGCCTGCTGGGTTGAAACCACGAAGCTCGCCGCCTCCGGCAAGAGGTCGTCTTCCGGCTCGTCGGTCTCCTCCTTGACGTTTTTGGGCTCCGTCACCTCTTCCACAAACCGAGCCTCAGCCCGCCCCGAGGCCGCCTCCACGGTCGCGGCGACCACCCTTTCGACCTCGGCCTCGGAGATAAAAGCACCCTGCACGCGCGAGGGCCTCGCCGCGGAGACCGGTTTGTAGAGCATATCACCCATCCCGAGCAGGGCCTCCGCGCCAGGGGCGTCCATGATCACGCGGCTGTCCACCTGGCTGGAGACGGCGAAGGCTATACGGCTCGGGACGTTGGCCTTGATCATGCCGGTGATCACGTCCACGCTCGGCCTCTGGGTCGCAACCACGAGGTGTATCCCAACGGCGCGCGCCTTCTGGGCGAGCCTGATGATGGCGTCCTCGACCTTGGCACCGGCCTGCATCATGAGGTCGGCGAGCTCGTCTATGACAACGACGACGTAAGGCATCTGGACATCAGCCCTGTCGTTATATCCTTCGAGCGACCTTACACCCATCCTCTCCAAGACCTCGTAGCGGCGCTCCATTTCCGCAACGCCCCACAAGAGCGCGTTCGCTGCCTTCTTGACGTCGGTGACGACCGGCGTTATGAGGTGCGGTACCCGCCCGAACTGCGAGAGCTCGACCCGCTTGGGGTCTATGAGGACCATCTTGACTTGCCGCGGGTCTGTGGTGAGCAACAGCGAGGTCAACAGCCCGTTGAGCATGACGCTTTTCCCGCTGCCGGTTGTCCCCGCAACCAACAGGTGCGGCATCTCCGAGAGGTCGAAGAACACGGCCCGCCCCGAGATGTCCTTGCCCAAGCCAACGGGAAGCGTCCAATCGTTGGCGTCCGGATAGGATTGGAACACGTCGCCCAACGTCACCTTGGCCGGCCTGGTGTTGGGAACCTCGACCCCAACCGCGCTTTTGCCGGGAATCGGTGCGAGTATTCTGACCTCGGTCGCCGCGAGGGCGTACGCGATGTCCTGCTGCAAATTCCTGACCTTGCCGACCTTTACCCCGCTTCCGAGGCGCATCTCGTAGCGGGTGACGCGCGGCCCGACCACAGCCCGTACAACGTGGGCCTCGACCCCGAGATCCGAGAGCGCCTCGGTGAGCCTGCGGCTGGTTCCTTCGGCGTCGTGCTCGGGGTCGCCCTGCCCGAGACCTAGCAAGGAGAACGGCGGCGGCGTGTATTCGCCAGGCGCCAGATCCCGCGCTTCGGTGAACGCATCGGCGGGACGCCGCTCCGGAAGCACCACCTCGAGTTCCCGCGTCGGCGCGGTCTGTGGCTCGACAGCCCGAGGCTCCGC
>DATDKB010000512.1:0-2014 GCA_036520255.1 Rubrobacter sp.
CGCCACCAGGACTTCTCCATGTACATGCGCCAGAGGGAAGATTACTTCGGCATCGGGGCATACAGGCACCGCCCCATGCCCATCTCCGCCGACGACATCAGGCGCGACTACAGGGGCGAGGGCGAGTTTCCATCGGTGCTCGAGTTCACGCCGGAGGACTTCGAGCCGACCTGGCAGGAGGCGCGGAAGATAATTCCCGCGCTGAAAAACGCCCGGATGGCCCGTCCGATGAACGGGCTGTTCTCCTTCACGCCGGATGGTGGGCCGTTGCTCGGCGAGTCGAAGGAGGCGAAGGGGTTCTGGATCGCGGAGGCGGTCTGGATCACCCACGCCATCGGCGTTGGCAAAGTGATGGCCGAGTGGCTAACCGACGGCGTCCCGAGCATAGACCTTGCCGGGGCCGACGTTCACCGATTCGAGCCATACGCAAAGAGCCCTGCCTACATTCTGGCCCGCTCCTCGCAATCCTTCCGCGAGGTCTACGACATCATCCACCCCCAGCAGCCGATGGAGGAGCCACGCCCGCTGCGGACCAACCCGTACTACTCACGGCAGAAGGATTTGGGCGCGTACTTCCTCGAAGCATCAGGGTGGGAACGTCCGCAGTGGTTCGAGGCGAACCAGAAGTTGCTCGACGGCCAGGACGATATCCTCGGACGTGGTGAGTGGGCCGGGCGGTACTGGTCCGAGATAGCCGCCGCCGAGGCCCGCGCCACCCGCGAGCGCGTCGCCCTCTACGATATGACATCGCTCAAGCGCGCCGAGGTTACAGGGCCGGGCGCGATGGAATTCCTGCAACATCTCACCACGGGCCAGATCGACCGCCCGCCGGGCAAAGTAACGTATACGCTCATGCTGGACGAAGGCGCTGGCGTGAAAAGCGATATAACCGTCGCCCGCCTGGAAGACGAACGCTTCCAGCTTGGACTCAACGGCCCTCGGGACATCGAGTGGATGGAACGCCATCTGCCATCCGACGGCTCCGTGCAGGTGCGGGACGTCACGCCGGGAACCTGCTGCATCGGCGTCTGGGGACCTTCCGCCCGCGACGTGGTGCAGAGCTTGTCCGATGAGGATTTCTCCAACGAAGCCGTCGGGTTCTTCAATGCCAGGTACGCCTACCTGCGTGAGGTTCCGGTGACGGCCCTTCGGCTTTCTTACGTCGGGGAACTCGGGTGGGAGATCTACACGACATCGGACATGGGACTGCGGCTGTGGGATCTGCTATGGGACGCCGGGCAACCGTACGGCGTCGTGGCGGGTGGCCGTTCCTCCTTCAACTCCATGCGCATCGAGAAAGGCTACCGAGCCTGGGGAACGGACATGACGACCGAGCATGACCCGTACGAGGCCGGCCTCGGCTTCGCGGTGAAGGCGGACAAAGGAGACTTCATCGGGCGCGAGGCGCTGGCGAAACGCAAGGAGGTTGGAGTCCGCCGCAGGCTGGTCTGTACGGTGCTAGACGATCCTGATGTGGTCGTGATGGGATACGAGCCGGTATTCGTGGATGGCCGGGCGGTCGGGTACGTAACGAGCGCGGATTTCGGGTACACGCTCGGGCAGAGCATCGCCTACGCGTGGGTTCCGCCCGAGCACGCCGAGGTCGGGAGCGGGCTGGAGATCCGGTACTTCGATGAGCGCTATCCGGCCACGGTTACCGAGGAGCCGCTCTTCGATCCCGCTATGAAGAAGATGCGAGCGTAGGTGATGCGAAGTACGAAGTAAGGGAGGACCAGGGTCTTTCCCAGATGCGAAGCTGTCCGATCGAAGTTCTAGAGACATCGAGAGAGGAGAAACATTCCATGGCCGAACACATCAATCCGGATCCGGGCATCCTGCAGTACACGAGGATATTCAAGTCCCCGTACTTCTACGGCTCGCGCCGGCACGACGTCCAGAAGTACAGCGTATACAACCACCACTACCATCCGCGTTACTATCGCGACCCGGTCGAGGAGTACTACCAGCTACTCGAAGGCGTCACGATGTGGGACGTGGGCGGCGCCGAGCGGCA
>DATDKB010000513.1:0-14145 GCA_036520255.1 Rubrobacter sp.
AAGTGCTTACCCCACATATGCTCATCTCCTCTCTATAGCTTGTTCCCGCACGAAGGCCGAAGTCTTACACCCTGCCCCGTATCAGGCGGTCGAGGCCGCCCGAGTGCTCAAGCGCCCGCAGCCGTTCTTGCCGCCAACCAGTCGCCCCTCGAGAAAGACGAGTGGCACCGCCGGCCTGCCCGTGTTCTCGATCAGGCTGACGCGCAACCCTTCGTCACCTTCAAGGTCTACTTCTTCGAAGGCGTAGCCTCCGCGCTCGAGGAGGCGCCTGGCCCGTCGGCAAGAACGGCTGCGGGCGCTGGCGTAAAGTACGAACTCTTCCTGGTGCATCATCGCCTCCGCCTAACCTGTGTGTCCGGCCCTGCGCAGCAGCGGCCGCGAGCTCTTCGAGGCGAAGGCGGCCAGCCGTTCATCGGAGCGAGGCTGGCGGTCCTCCCGAAGTCACCTCCCCAGGCGCAACACCCGCACCTCGCGCCTGATTCCCTCGGTGCGCTCTCCGATCACGTACCGCTCGAAATCCGCGAAGTAGTTCACGTCTCTCTCCTTTCGCCTCCACCGTTACACGCAGAACTATGGCGCTCGGGCATCGGGAGAGATCGGCCAACTGGCCCATTGTGGATGCCCATATTGCCAGCGAAGGGAATGGGCGTTCATGCCCACAAGAAGCGGCTCAGTGGCAAAGAGGTCAGATAAGGTCGCGATCCGGGGCGAGTAGCATCTCACCAGGCCCTCCCACGCGGGCGGAGAGTATGCTGGTGGGCTCCTCTAGGCCAAGAGATCGGCGACGGCCAGCACGACCACGGACGTCGTCGTTCCAATAAAGACCCCGGCGAGGACATCGAAGGTAAAGTGGACCCCGAGATAGACGCGGGAGAGGACGACGAGCAATCCAGCCAGGACGAGGACGGGGGCGAAAGGCGGGTAGAGGACCGAGAGGGTAATGGCCCCCGCGGCGGCGGTCGCCGAGTGGCCAGAGGGGAAGGAACTCGATGAGGGCGTCTTTATCAGGGGGGCTATCTCCGTGTCCCAGAGAAACGGACGGGTACGGTTGAAGAGATACTTCGTGCCCTCGGCTACGGACCACGAGGCGGCGATGGCGGTCCACGGGATCAGGAGCCGCAGAGGCTCGAGGCCCGTGAGCAGGAACCCCAACGCGGCCAGAAAACCCCACAGGGCACCAGCCGACCCCGCGATGGTGAAGGCGCGCATCACCGACGTAAGCGGCCCCCACTTCACGCCGAATATCGCCCGGAACAGAGCCCGGTCGAGGTTCCTAATCCTGCGCGCGATGCCCTTCAAGTTCCTCCCGCCACGTATGCTCCGGCGGCTATTGTAGACCAGAGACCGGCCCAAGTACGGTGCTTCTTCCCGACGATAGTGATGACCTTCCCTACCACGCCCGTTTTCTAAAGTAGAATGGAAAGGACGTTTTGGACACGCATTTCAGAACCGGGAGTCGATATCATGGAAAAGCAGCTCATCGAGAAGGTTATAGACGAGGCCAGGACCGAAGAGGCGAACCTGGTGATCTGGGACCGCCGCGACACCTTCACCGTAGAATCGGACGACATCGGGAAGATAGAAACCAACGACGATCACCTGCGCATCCCCATGCAAGACGGCAAGGCCGTCGTCTACATCGAGTACGATTACATCTACAAGCTCGTCACCGAGAAGGAGCGCTCCGCCCGCACCGGCGTCCGCGCCGGTTTCGGAGCCGCCGGGAGCTAGTCAGCGTCTCAGCCCTTCAGGTTGCGCGTGCAGGATGTGACCAGCGCTCGTAAGAAATAGCGTTCCTGCGGCGTTTCGGTCCACCGCCACAAGCACGACCATCCGAAGTTAAGCTGACGTGCTGAGGTGCTTACCAGCTACGGTCGAGGCGTCGCCTCGATCGTCTGCTGCCCATCTTCGCCGACAATGATGGCGGCGCGGGCTATGCCGACGAAGAGGCCGCATTCCAGGGCGCCTGGGATTTTCTTGATCTCGGTTTCTAGCGAGGCGGGGTCGGGGATGGAGTCGAAGGTGCAGTCGGCCGTGTAGTGGCCGCCGTCGGTGACGAAGGGGCGGCCTGGGTCTGATTGGTCCATCCTGAGTTCCGGCTCGCACCCGAGGGAGGCCAGGGCTTCTAAGGTGACCTCCCAGCCAAAGGTGTCGATCTCGACCGGCAGGGGGCCTGCGCCGAGGGTGTCGACCGTCTTGGACGAGTCGGCGACCACGATCAGGGCCTCCACGCTGGAGGAGGCGACGATCTTCTCCCTAAGGAGGGCGCCCCCGCGGCCTTTGATGAGGGCGAGACCGGGGGCGACTTCGTCGGTGCCGTCTATGGTGAGGTGCGGGCGGGCTTCGGAGAGCGTGGCCAGAGGTATGCCGAGCTCGTTGACGAGGGCCGTGGTCTTGGCCGAGGTGGGTACGCCCCTGAGGTTTCTCAGCTCCCCGGAAGCGACAAGCTCCCCGATCCTGCGCACCGCGAAGGTCGCCGTCGAGCCCGTCCCAAGTCCCACCACCATCCCGCTCTCGACGTAACGCTCTACCGCGGCGTTTGCGGCCTCGCGCTTGAACTCATCGTTCGACAACCCCTACATCCCTTCCGGACGGGTACCGACCGTGACTTCGATGTGACGCTCCTTCTCGCCCGGGGTCACGACGCCCAGCCCCAGCTTGTCGCCGGGCTTGACCGAGTTGACGACCTCTATCACGTCGTCCGAAGAGGAGACGGGGTCACCTTCGACCTCTGTTATCACGTCCCCGAGGGGCACGCCTATGCCTTCGATCCTCTCCAGTTCTCCGCCGCGAACGCCGGCCTTGTCCGCAGGGCCTCCGGGCGTCACCTTGCGGACTATCGCCCCGTTGGCGGGGAAACCGTACTCCTCCTTCAGCTCGTCATCGGAGAGACCGGTGTAGGCTGAGAGCTCGTCTATGCCGAGCTGGAACATTGAAACCCCGATAAAGCCGTGCACCACCTTCCCATCGGTAATGAGCTGCGTCACCACGCCCTTGACGGTGTTGATCGGGACCGCGAAACCGACCCCTTCGAAGCCCCCCGACTCGGAGGCGATCTGGGCGTTCACCCCTATGACCGTGCCCCGCGAGTCGAGCAGCGGCCCGCCCGAGTTGCCCGGGTTTATGGCCGCATCGGTCTGGACGGCGTCGTTTATGGTGTAGTCGTTCGGGGCCTTGATGGGACGGCCGACGCCGCTCACGATCCCGGTGGTAACGCTGATCCCGACGTTCAAAGGGTTGCCGATGGCGATGACCGGCTCCCCGACGCCCACGGAGCCCGAGTCACCGAGCGTGAGCGGCTCAAGCGCCTCCCGCGGCGCGTCCACCTGTATGACGGCGACGTCCGTGGAAGGGTCCTGCCCGATGACCTCTGCCGCCCTGCGCGTGCCGTCCGCGAACCTGACGGAGATGTCTTCCGCGTCCTCGACCACGTGCTGGTTGGTCACTATGTGTCCGGCCTCATCCACCACGAACCCGGAGCCGCCCGCGGGCCCGCCCTCGGACGTGGCGGCCACGTCGACGCTCACCACGCCAAGACCGTCGCGCGCGTACACCTCGCGCACCGAGGAGCCGTCGTCCGAAACCGTGCTGCTCGACGAGCCTTGCGGAGGCGCGACCTCCTTTATGGTCACGTTATCAGACTTCTCCCCCAAGCCGTACACCCCGACGACGAGAAAGAGCGCGGTGATGAGACCGCCGATGATCGCGGATACGAGCGATACGAGTGCGGTTCTCAGGTTCTCTCCTTGCTCAATATTCTTCCCTTACGCTGGCCTGCTGCTCAGCTCGGTCACGTCCCACCCGTCTATCTTCCACCGACCGTCCTCTTGCACGAGGTACCAGGTTCCCTCGTTGTTCTGGACCTCCTCATCCAACGTGGCCCGGGTCTCGCCCGTTACGGTCGCCGTGTCGCCAGACACCTCGGCGCTCGGGCCCACTATGAACACCACGCTCTCCACCTTGTCGAACGTGCCCTCGAAAACGGCCTCGTTGGGGAACGTGCTCTGCCGGTACTCCTCGGTAAGAAGCCGGGCGCCCCTTTCGTAATCCCCCTCGGAGGTCGTCGTGTAGAACGCCTGCACCGTATCCTCCGCGGCCTGCGTCGTGAAATCGCCCTGTTTCGGTACGTTCCCCGAAGAAGCCTGAGAAGAACCCTGGGGCGAGGCCGACGGGCTCGCGCTGGCCGTGGCCGATGGGCTAGGCGTCTGGCCCCCGCCCGAGCCTTGCGATCCCTGATCGCCTTCAGAGCCACCCCCGGAGACGCCATTCGATCCTCCTGCGTTCCCGCCGGCCTGGGCGTTGTTCCGTCCCGAGTTGTTGAACCCGGTACCCTCACCCCCACCCCCTCCGAGGAGACTTGGCAAGGCGAGGGCCGCTACCACGGCGAGCACGGCCAGGATCGCGACGACGGCCAGGATCCCTCTCCTTCGTCTCCCGCCTTCTCTGCGCACCGCGCCGCCTGATTTGGCTCCGGGCGAGGGTGATGCCGGCGCGGCACGGGTCTGTTCCGAGCTGGTGGGTGCGGTTACGGGGCCCGGCCGTTGCGGCTGCGCGGCTGCGGCGGTGGGGATCTCCGGTTCGAGCCGCGAGCGGACCCCTTCTGCCGTCGGGCGGTCGTCCGGGTGCTTGGCGAGGCAGTCCAGGATCAGGGCTTGCACGCCCTCGCTTACGTCGGCGCCGAGCTGGCGCGGCGGGACCGGCGTCTTAGAGACGTGCTGGCTCGCGATCTCGATGGGGGTTGTGCCGGAGAAGGGCGGTTCTCCCACCGCCGCCTGGTAGAGGGTTACGCCGAGCGAGTACACGTCGCTCTTGGGCGTCACTTTTTGTCCCTGGAGCTGCTCCGGCGAGGAGTACAGGGCCGTACCGAGGAAAGAGCCCGTGCGGGTCGCTTGCGTGGTATCGAGGGCGCGGGCTATGCCGAAGTCCGTCACCTTGGCGTGCCCGTTCTCGTCGAGCAGGATGTTGTGAGGTTTGATGTCGCGGTGGATTACACCTCGCTCGTGGGCGTGCGCTAGGCCCGCGCAGACCTCATCGCCAAGCCCGGCCAGCCCGGGACCCGTTAGCCGGCCCTGCTGGTCGATGAGCTCCTTGAGGTCTCCGCCGGGGACGTACTCCATAACAATGTATGAGGTTTCCCTGCCGTCGAACAGGGCCTCCCCCGCGTCGTAGACCTGTACAATGTTGGGGTGGGCGAGGCGCGCCGCGGTTCGTCCCTCGCGCTCGAAGCGGTTCCCGATGTCGGTGCCGCCGTGCACGGGGTTCAGAACTTTTATGGCCACGGGGCGGTCTAGCACCTCGTCGCGTCCCAGGTAGACGCGGGCCATGCCTCCCGAGCCCAGTTCGCTCTCCAGGACAAACCTGTCTGCAAGCTTAATCACGCGCGTGATTATAGGCCAAGGCTAGGATTATGCAGAACGACCGAAAAGCGTGCGGTAACTACACGGGTGTCCTGCTTGCGTTCTCCAGGCGGTCCAGCTTCCACTCCCCGCCCTCGTTGACGCAGACCCATGTCCCCGAGAGGGACTCCGACCCCCAAGTGTGGTCCAATTTCACCACGAACGTGACCTCCGCGGTGTCCCCCACGGCTTTCGCCACGGGATAAGAGGTGAACCTCATGTACGTGAATGTGTAGATGTCCTCCTGCTCCGCCCACTGCTCGGGGGAACCTATCTCGTCCTGTAACCTCGGCGAGAGCAGGGCCCATGTGGCATCCACCCTGTCGAAAGACATCTGGTAGTACAGGTCGTAGACGGTCTGCTCCGCATTCGCCAGCGGCGGGGCCGGAGCCTGGGTCTCTTGCGGTGCGCCGCCCGAAGAGCCCGATCCGCCCTGGGCATTCTGGTCCGTCCCGCCGGCGCCCTTCGCCGGCTCATCCTTCGTCACTTTCTCCGGTCCCACGGGCTTGCCCTGTTCCTGGCTACCGGCGTTCTGGGTTTTGGTGCCCTGATCCCCCTGTCCTAGCAGTGCCCAGGCGCCCGCGACGGCCAGGAGCACGACGAGGAGGGCGATCACGAGCGCGGCCAGCGCCGTCCTCTGGCGCGAGCCCGCCCTGAAGGTTCGCGTGGGGAGGCTGATCGTCCGGTCCGGCGGCCCGGAAGCCGCCCTCCGGCTACCTGTCCTCCTTCTGGGGGATCCACCGCCCGAAGCCCCACCCGATTTCACGGCCTCGGTCAGGCGAGAGATGCCTTCCGCGCCCGGAAAGCCGCCGGACCGGATGCCGACCGCTGATCCTGCCGCCACACCAACCGCGCTGCCCTGGAGCAACCTGTCGCGTACGCGGGCGGCGTCGGGGCGCTCGGAGGGGTCTTTCGCGAGGCAGTCGAGGATCAAGGCTTCCGTGCCCTCGCCGATGTGCGCCCCCCTCTCCCTGGGTGGCGCTGGCGGCTTGTGTATGTGCTGGTTTGCGACCTCTATGGAGTTGCCCGGGAAAGACTGTTCCCCGACCGCGGCGTGGTAGAGCGTGGCGCCTAGGGAGTAAATGTCGCTCTTGGCGGTGACCCTTTCCCCCTTCAACTGTTCGGGGGAGGAGTATGCCGCCGTTCCCAGATAGGAGTCGGCCCTGTTGTGGCTCGTCGTGCCGTCGAGGGCGCGGGCTATGCCGAAGTCGGCCAGCTTGGGGCTCCCCCTGTCGTCGATGAGCACGTTGCGCGGTTTTACGTCCCTGTGGACGATGCCCCGCTCGTGGGCGTGGGCGAGGCCCGCCGCCACATCGGCACCTACCCGCGAGAGCATCGTCTCGGGGAGTGGCCCGTTCCTGTCCATCAAGTCCTTGAAGTCGCCGCAGGGAACATACTCCATGACGATATAGGAGATCCTGTTCCCGTCGAGCTCGTCCTCGCCGGCGTCGTAGACCCTGACTATGTTGGGGTGGGAGAGCCTGGCCGCGGCCCTGCCCTCGCGCTGGAACCGCAGACCTACCTCGGGGTCCGCGGGATCCGGCTCCACGATCTTGACGGCGACGGGCCGGTCGAGCACCTCGTCGCGGCCGAGAAAGACACGGGACATCCCGCCGGGGCCGAGCTCGCGCACGAGCACGAACCTGTTCCCGAGGCGGCCCGCCGTGCCTCCGGGGCTTATACCCGAGACTAGATAACCTCCCTGCCCATGGCGCTCGCGAAGGGTTGCAGGGTGTCCTTCATGCCCATCAGCGCCTCGACCGGTAGCGCCTGCTCCCCGTCGCACAAGGCCTCCTGCGGCTCGTGGTGGCTCTCCACCATCAAACCGTCGGCCTCCGCCGCGACCGCGGCCTTCGAGAGCGGCACGACCAGGTCGCGCCGTCCCGCGGCGTGGGACGGGTCCACGATCACCGGCAGGTCCGTCAACCTCTTGGCAACGATGACCGCGGAGAGGTCGAGCGTGAATCGCGTGCTCGTCTCGAAAGTGCGGATTCCGCGTTCGCACAACACCACATTATCTCCGCCGGCGGCCGTCACGTACTCGGCGGCGAGCAGCCATTCCTCCACCGTCGCCGAGAGCCCCCGCTTCAGGACGACCCCGTGGTCCGTGCCCGCTATCGCGGCACCGACGCGCCGGAGCAGGGAGAAGTTCGCCATGTTGCGGGCCCCGATCTGCAGGACCTCCGCGTGCTCCATGACCATCTCTATGTCGTAGGGGTCCATCACCTCGGTTACGACCTTGAGGCCGAGGTCACCCGAGACCTCAGAAAGTATCTTCAGGCCCTCCTCGCCGAGGCCCTGGAAGGAGTAGGGAGAGGTACGCGGCTTGAAAGCGCCGCCGCGGACGTAGGCGAAGCCGGCTTCCTGCACGGCCTTCGCCGAGGCCACGAACTGTTCGTAGCCCTCGACCGTGCAGGGACCGGCGATCACCCTGAAGGTTCCTGGCCGGATCATGCCGTTGGTGGTCTTTACGTCGGTTTTTACGCCTGTCGAAACGTCCATCTTACCTGGGAAACTCCCCGCGTTGGATCTCAAGGTCGCGGATGCGATGCAAGATGAGCTCGAAGATGTCCCTCATCGAGGAGTCGTAGATGGGACCCGGGTTGCGCTCGACGACGCTCCGCAGGATGTCCTCCTCACGCCTCGGGTCGTAGACGGGGGCGCCGGCCTCGGTCTTGAGCACCATGATCTCCTGCACGATGCGCGCCCGCTCGCTCAAGGCCTCGATAAGCTCGCGGTCGACCTCGTCGACCCGCTCCCTGAGCTCCCTGACTTTCTCCTGTGTCTCAGCATCCGTCATAGGATCTGGAATTGTATCAGCGACGGCCTCGGGTAACAGGTATCGGGCTTCAGGAAAATCGTACGGTGCCGCAATCGGTCCGTCGCCCACCCCTGTTGAAAGGTCAGGCAAAGGGCCCTAGTCTTTAGCGGTTGAGACACGACCACCACGACCTGAAAGCTGAAGCCTGATACCTGATGCCTGTAACCTTTCGATCCGCGCTCGACCCTTTGAAACCCTACGTTCCCCCGAAGTCCTGGAGGATGGCGGCGGAGGGAACGGATGACAGTTACGCGAAGCTGACCTCGAACGAGCTAGCTTTCGGACCGCTGCCCGAGGCCGAAGCCGCGCTCTCGGAAGCTCTGCCCCGCGCGAACCGTTATCCGGATAGCCACGCCTCCCGGCTCAGGCAGGCGGTGGCGGACGCGAACCCCGGAACGGAGACGCGCAACGTCCTGGTCGGCAACGGGTCGAGCGAGGTCTTGCTGAACGTACTGCAGCTCCTTCCGGTCCCGGGCGAGGTGGTCTACGGGTGGCCGTCGTTCAGCCTCTACCCGTCTGTGTGCGCCGTTCTGGGGATGACGGCCAATGAGGTTGCGCTTACGGAGGAGCAGGAGATCAAACCCGAAGCGCTCCTCTCGGCGGTCACGGACCGGACGCGGGCGGTGATCCTTTGCAACCCTAACAACCCGAGCGGTACGTTCGTCGGTTTGGACCGGGTGCGGGAGCTCGCCGACGGGCTGCCTAACGGGGTGATCCTGATCGTGGACGAAGCCTACAGGGAGTTCGTGGACGACCCGTCCTACAACGATTCCCACACCCTGGCCCTCGAACGGGATAACGTCGTGATGGCCCGCACGTTCTCGAAGGCGCACGGGCTGGCAGGCCTGAGGGTCGGCTACGGAATCGCCTCGGAGAGGATCGCGGACTACGCCGAGCGCGTACGGTTCCCTGTCTCGGTCAACCTGGCCGCGCAGGTAGCGGCCACGGCTTCGATGCACGCGCGGGAGAAGGTGGTGGCGCGGGCCGAGTTCGTCATCCGAGAGCGCAACCGGTTGCAGGAGGCTTTCGGGGACGCCGACCTCGAGTTCATCCCTTCCCAGGGCAACTTCGTGATGGTCCGGTTCTCCGCGGCAGATTTCGAGCGGTCAGGCGTCCTCGTGCGCGAGGGCGAAGCTCTGGGTTATCCGGGTTGGAGCCGGGTGACGGTCGGCGACTCTGACGAGAACGACCGGGCCGTGGCAGCGCTGGCATGAGCCGCACGCTCGGGATCGTCGGCGTCGGCCTGATCGGGGGTTCCGTCGGCCTAGCCGCCAGAGAGTCGGGTTGGAACGTCGTCGGCGTGGACAGCCCGGAGGTTTTGGCGGAAGCGGAACAAGCTGGGGTCATCAACCGCACCTCGACGCTCAAAGAAATGCGCGGGGCCGACCTCGTGGTGCTCGCCGCCCCAATCTCCAGGGTGACGGCCCTGATCGGGGACCTCGCCCCGACTGACGCCCTCGTCACCGACGTCGCGAGCGCCAAGGGCGCCATCGTGCGCGCCGCAGAAGACAATGGCCTACGCTTCGTCGGTGGACACCCGATGGCTGGAAGCCAGCTCTCTGGCGTCGCCAACGCCCGCGCCAACCTCTTCGACGGCGCCCGCTATTTCCTCACGCCGACGGACCGTACCGCCCCGGACGACTATCGTGAGGTTGCAAGTTTCGTCAGGGGAATCGGCGCCGTCCCGACCGCCGTCGATCCCGAGAAGCACGACCTCCTCGTGGCGGCCCTCTCGCACCTTCCACACCTTATGGCCGCCGCCTTGCTCAAGGTCGCCTCGGACATCTCGCCGGAGGCCCTATCCTTCGCCGGTCCTTCTTTCAGGGACCTCACGAGGGTTGGCGCCTCGAATCCGGAGCTGTGGTCGGATATTCTGGCCGAGAACGCGCCGGCGCTCGGCGAGGCATTGGGAGCGTTCGCGGGGGCTATGGCGCAGTTGGGGAGTGAGATCAAAGACCGCAAAGCCATCGAGGGCCGCTTTTTGCAGGCCCGCGAGGCCTACGAGGCCCTCGGCGGCATCCTCGTGGAGAAGGATGGCATAAACGTGGACGTGGCCATCCCGGTCGAGAACCGTCCGGGCGTCTTCGCCAAGGTGACGACCCTGATGGGCTCGAACGGTATCAACATTCTCGACCTCTACGTTCGCCACTCCAACACCGAACGCGCCGCCCTCGTGCTGACGCTGGACGCCGGCGATGCCCAGGAAGCCCGCGGCCTGCTGCACGGGGCGGGTTTCGGCGCGGAGGTTCAAAGCTGAACACGGAGCACTAGCGGTGCGCTTTGGCCGGCAGGTAGAGACCTACGAAGCTCTCGGAGACGAGAACGCTTTCGACCGGATGCTCGCCGTCGCGAGGCTCGCGGAGGCGGAAGGCTTCGAGCCCGTCTGGTACGAGGATCACCTCTCGCTCGCGCATGAAGATGACCCCGACGCCCCCTGGCCCCAGCTCGAGTGCCTGACCACCCTCTCCGCGCTGGCGGCATGCACGCGCGAGGTACGCATCGGGGCGCTCGTCGCCTGTGTGCCTTACGGCAACCCGGCGCTCTTGGCCAAGACCTGGACTACGCTGGACGTCATAAGCCACGGTCGCGCCATCGCGGGCATCGGGGCCGGCTGGCACGAGCGCGAGTTTCGGGCGTACGGCTACGAGTTCGGCACGGTCGCAGAGCGCATGGAGTTGTTGGAAAACGCGGCGCGAATACTCGACGAGATGATGCGCCGCAGCCCTGCTTCGTACGCGGGCAGGCGTCATTCCGTTCGCGACGCGCGCAACGACCCGCCGCCCGTACAAAAGCCCCGGCCACCGATCCTGATCGGGGGCAACGGCGAGAAGCGCACCCTCCGGCTCGTCGCGCGCCACGCTGACATGTGCAACGTCTTCGGCAGCCCTGATGAGGTCGGGCGCAGGTTCAGAACCTTGCGCCAACACTGCGAGGAGATCGGCCGTCCCTACGACGAGGTCCTACGCACGATCAACTACTGGGCGCTACTAGCCCGCAACGACGAGGAGAAGGCGGAGAAGCAGGCGCGGTTCCCAAAGGCGTTCTCGGTGGACACGCCGGAGGAGACCATCGCGGCGCTAAGAGCCTACGAGAAGGCCGGAACACAGTACGTTATCGTGAAGATCCTCGACGCCGCCGAACTGGACCCGGTGCGCCTTTTCGCCCGCGAGGTGATGCCGGCCTTCGACGGCCGGTGAGAACGGAGCAATCTCTTATCGGTCGAGAAGGTACCGTAGCGTCCCTTCGAGCTCTGGATGGCGGAAGGAGTAGCCCGTCTCCCGTAGACGAACGGGCTCGACGCGGGCGCTGGCCAGGAGCAGCTCGTCGGCCATCCCGCCGATCGCGACGCGCGCGGCGGGTGCTGGCACGGCGAGAAAGGTCGGGCGGCCCAGGACGTGGCCCAACACCTTGGTGTACTCCGTGTTGGTCGGAGGATCGGGTGTCACAACGTTTACTGGACCACTAAGAGCCTCGGTGTTTATCGCATGAACGATCGCGCCGATTACGTCATCTAGCGAGACCCACGACCAGTACTGTCTCCCCGACCCGATCTTCCCTCCCCCGCCAAGCTTGAAGATGGGAAGCGTGGCACCGAGCGCCCCGCCTTCTGTGCTGAGCACGATGCCCAACCGCGGGTGCACGACACGTATGCCCGCCTCACGCCCCGGGTCGGCCGCGGCCTCCCATTCCCGGCAAACCGCTGAGAGGAAGAGATCTCCCGGCCCGCTCTCCTCGGTGAGCAGCTCGTTGCCCCTGTCCCCGTAGTACCCGGTCGCCGAGACGGAGACCATGACGGAAGGCGGCTCCGAAAGCGCAGCGACCTTCTCCGCCAGCAGGCGCGTACCCTTCTGTCGGCTCTCCAGAATGCGTCGCTTTTTCTCCTCCGTCCAACGTCCCTCGGCAATGCTCTCGCCCGCGAGGTGGACCACGGCTTCGGTTCCCGAAAGATCCCCCTCCATCGTGCCGGCCTCAGGGTCCCAGCGGATGTCTCCCTCCGCCTGCGGCGTGCGCGTCAGACGCCTTACGCTGTGCCCCCGCGCCTCCAGCTCGGGAATCAAAGCCGACCCGATCAACCCCGTCGCCCCACTCACGAGAACGTCCATGCCCCTCCTCAAACGCCGACCGCCTGTGTCGCATGGTAGCTTCCGCAGCCCGATAAAACCGTGTGAACTCTCCCAGGCACCCGCACACCCCCAGAATATCTACTTGACCAAAGTGCGAGCCTGTGTGTTACCATCCATATGGATGGTACACGGATGTTATACAGAGTCACAGAAAGCGGAGTGTTGGCGTGAGCGAGACGGAGAAGATCACGATCAATCTGGGGCTTGTGGATCTGGGGCAGGTAGACCTGCTCGTGCAGGAGGGCTTCTACTCCAACCGAACGGACTTTATCCGGACGGCCATCCGCAACCAGCTTGCGACGCACGCCGATGAGGTCAGGCAGACGGTGGCGCGCAAGACGCTGGTGCTCGGGTTGGAGAACTACACGCGCAGCGATCTGGAGGCCGTGCGCGAGGCGGGCGAGACCCTGGAGATCCGGGTTCTCGGCCTGGCGAGCATCGACGATGACGTGGACCCCGAGCTGGCACGCGAGACTATTAGCTCCCTGACCGTGCTCGGCGCCCTACGGGCGAGCTCGGCGGTAAAGTCGGCGCTGAAAGCCCGTATTCAAAGCACATAGAGAAAGGAACCCATGAGCATGAACGAACAGATGCAGAGCGGCATGGCCGAGGCCACACGCCTCACGCAGCAGGGCCGCCTCGACGAGGCGACCGCCGCCATCCAGCGTGCCCTCGGGGGCACGTTTGTTCCCGCGGGAGAGTCGGGATCCTCGGGCGACGCGAATGGTCCGATAGACATTACCTCTAGGATCGTGAAAGAGACTCCTCAAGGCCCGGCGGCCAGTGGGCGCACGGCCGGCCATAGGCCCGGCGCGGCCACGTGGCCTACCCCACCACCGAACCTGCTCACCCGCGGCGTGGCAAACCCGTCCGGGATGACGGTGGGAAGAGCAGCGTCAGCGGGCGTACCCGAGGGAGCACGTTGGCTCGAATGGTCGTACACCAACGGCGCCGGGACCCGTTCTTACAAGCTCTACGTCCCAAGCGGCTATACCGGGCAGGCCGTGCCTCTGATCGTCATGCTCCACGGTTGCACCCAGAATCCGGACGATTTCGCCACGGGCACCCGCATGAACGGGCTCGCCGAGGAACACACCTTGCTCGTCGCCTACCCTGCGCAATCAGGCAACGCCAACATACAGAAGTGCTGGAACTGGTTCCAGGCCTCAGACCAGCAACGCGGCCGGGGCGAGCCGTCCATCATCGCCGGCATTACGAAACAGGTGATGGACGAGTACGAGGTCGAAGAAGGTCGAGTTTACGTTGCCGGGATGTCGGCGGGAGGGGCGATGGCAGCGATCCTTGGCGCCACCTATCCAGACCTCTATGCGGCGGTCGGCGTACACTCCGGGCTCGCCCCAGGGTCCGCCCATGACATGTCCTCCGCGTTCACGGCGATGCGCCAGGGCGGACCAGTCGTCGCACGTTCCGAAAACACCGAAGGACGGCAGAAGGTCTTGCCCACGATAATCTTCCACGGCGATGGCGATACGACCGTTCATCCGCGCAACGGCGAATGTCTTCTGGCCCATCTGAACACCGGAAGTCAGAACGGCTCTTCACCGCGGGTGAGCACCCGTCGGGGCAGCGTGCCCGGCGGGCATGAGTACACCAGGTTCACCTATAAGGACGCGGACGGCAGGGATCTCATGGAGCGGTGGAGCGTGCACGGGCTCGGTCACGCATGGTCCGGCGGGAGCCACCCAGGCTCGTACACGGACCCCAAAGGACCCGACGCGTCCACCGAGATGTTGCGCTTCTTCCAGCAGCATCAAAGAAGATAATCGGCCGGTCGTCCGATGGT
>DATDKB010000514.1:0-3012 GCA_036520255.1 Rubrobacter sp.
CCAAGCAGACAACCTAGCAGAAGGCAGCTGCCAGGCACATCCCCCATGTAGCGTAGCTTCGGCGTTAATCGTCCGTGCACGAGGTTGCGGACTTCGCAGAACGCCGTCACCGCGAACTTCGGACAATACCCCAGCCTTTTGAAAAAGTCGGCATCGGGCCGATTGCGCCGCAAACCGGGCTCGAAATACCCCCAAATCGGTGCGTTTGGTGCCTTTCGGTGCCCGATATGGGACGAAAGCGAACGGCGATGGAGTTTTTCAACAGGCTGGCGTCTTAGGCGAAGTTGGGTGAATACACGTGGTTGGCGGGGAGTGGCGTGTGCGTAGAATCGAGGTGGAAGGAGCCGGGCGAGCAAGATCCCTCCCAGCCGGGCCGACTGAAGGAGAGCTCTATGGACACGGTGACTTCAAGCGACGGCACCCGGATCGCGTTCGACCGGCTGGGTGACGGACCGCCGGTCATCCTGGTCTGCGGCCAGTCGACCGACCGATCCTCGAACGCGCCCCTGGCGGCGCTCCTCGCGTCGGACTTCACGGCGCTCAACTACGACCGCCGGGGCAGGGGCGATTCCGGCGACACGCAACCCTACGCAGTCGAGCGCGAGGTCGAGGACCTCGACGCCCTCATCGAGGAGGCCGGCGGGTCGGCGTTCGTGTTCGGCGTCTCCTCCGGCGCCGCCCTCGCCCTCGAGGCGACTGCCAACGGCCTCGCCGTCGACGGGCTGGCGCTCTGGGAGCCGCCCTTCATCGAGGACGAGGACCTCCGACCGCCGCGGGACCTGGCGGAACGGTACGAGAGGATGATCGCGGAGGGCCGCCGGGGGAACGTCGTCGAGTACTTCATGGCTAACGTGGTGGGCCTCCCCCCGGAGTTCGTCGCCCACGCCAAGACGCAACCGTTCTGGCAAAGCCAGGAGGCGATGGCGCACACGTTCGTCTACGACACCATCGTCATGGGCGACCACTCGCTGCCGGTCGATAGGGCGGCGGCCGTGGCGACCCCGACGCTCGCACTCGCCGGCGGGGAAAGCTTCCCGTTTATGCGTGAGACGGCGCGGAAGCTCGCCGAAGCCATGCCCGACGCCCGGGTCCGCATCCTTGAAGGCCAGACCCACGCCGCGGACCCGTCGGCCCTGGCCCCCGTGCTCGGCGAGTTCTTCGGGGACCGAACCTAGCCACGGGCGGCGCCACGCGCCCGTGGCGACGGCGGCTCGGGGCCCCGACATGCCCGCGCCGAACTCGCCGAGGGTGCCGCCGCAGTCCTCGCCAGCGAAGGCCGCTTCGACGGCCCTGGGGGCCTGTGGCAGCAGGCACCTGCCGGCGAGCGAGGCGCCGAGCGTGCGCGCGGGTGCTGGAGGGCGGTCCCGAGATGCAACAGAGGTTCATAGCGGAGCTACGCCGGGAGCACTTGGGCGCGCCGGCAGACGGTAGCGACGAACCGGCTGGCACTGCGGTTGCCGCCGAGCTGCGGGCTGCCTACGAGGAAGCCATTTCCGGGATCGCTTTCGCAGTGCGAACCTCTTAGAACTCCGTCAAGAAACTGTCTGAAAAGTCTCATGAACGGGCCAATCTCCTCGCCATCAGGCGGCTCATCGCCGCGTAGTTGAAGGCTTCTGAGCTCTCCGGCAGCCGCTCGTAGTCTTTGCTCATCCTCCTGTTCTGAGAGAGCCAAAAAACGTGCGCTCCACCACCCAGCGTCTCGGCAAGAACGGCCTGGGTCCCTCCGGAGGCAAGAGCCCCTTTGGATCCATCGACACGCCCTCCTTGGCCCACTCTCTGGCCCACTTCATCATCACCTCCTCGGGGGCCGGCCTGGGCGGGTGGCGCACTATCTCGGTCGTCCATCCCAGTACGCTTTCCACCCATCCGGCTCCCCTGTCTTGGCCGGTGTAGCCGGCGTCCAGCCACACGTGCGAGAGGCGCGGCAGACCGACTCTCGCGGGTTCGAGTAGGAGCTTGATGCCATAGCGGTCCGTGACGTTCGCGCCGTGGACCCTGGCCTTGAGCAGCAAGCCTTGCGTATCCACCAAGAGGTGGCGCTTGCGTCCTTTGATCTTCTTGGCGCCGTCGTAACCGCGTAGCTCCCCACCGACGCCCGTGGTCTTGATCGACTGGCTGTCCACTATCCCGGCGCTAGGCTCAGGGTTCCTCTTCGGGCGGACTCGCACGCGATCGCGGAGGGCCGAGTGCATCCTTTCCCATGTTCCGTCCAGGCGCCAGAACCGAAAGTAGTGGTAGACGGTCTTCCTGCTGTAGGGAAGTCGTGAGGAAGCAATCGCCAGGCGCAGCCGCTTTTGAGAACGTAGAGGATGGTGTCGAGGATCTCGCGCGGTGTGTAGACACGAGGACGCCCACTGGCTTTGTGGAAGCAGGAAGGTGGCCTGCCAGGTAGTTCCATTCGGCATCTGATAGGTCGCTCTGATATGCTCTTCTCATGCTCGGCATCCTACCGAGCGGGCGCCTCAGAACCCCTTTTCAGACAGTTTCAGGGCGAAGTTTGGAGGATCCACCTTCCACACGCTAGGGTGGATAAGGGATGCAAAAGACCCTCGCGTGTTTCGCTCGACGATCAGGGAGAGACCGAAGCCGAAGCCGAAGCCGAGGGCGTAGCCGTAGCCCTGCTCGCAGGGGAGGTCTTCTCGGGCGCCGGAACGCTCTTCTCGACCGTCTTCTCAACCGTCACGGTACGAGCCGGTGGCGTAGGCGGGGCGGCTTGCTCTCGATTACCACCACCGAGGCGCCCGAGGAAGAACCCCAAAAGCAGCCCCACAACCAGCCCCACGGCGAGCGTTAGCAGGAATGCCCTGGCCGGCCCCGATGTCCTACCTGCTTGGCCGACTCTTCTCCTCCCCATGGTGCCATCCCTTCATCAGTATCGTCATCCCTTTTGGTCGGTTCCTCAGAGCCCCTAAGCACAGGCTCCACCCCGAGTAGTCACCCTGCGCATATCGTACACGCCCCACTCTGTCCCGATCCGATCGGCCAAGATTTCTTAGGTAGTTGCGCCGTTAC
>DATDKB010000515.1:0-2720 GCA_036520255.1 Rubrobacter sp.
GCGAGCGTGACTCGTCGGTCTGACGCTCTACTCCGCGGAGGGTTCCATGGCTATCCGATCGGCGCGGGCGAGCTATGGACCGTATTTGAGCGCTACGGTCTTCACCTGGCTATACTCGTAGAGGGCCTCGTATCCCTTCTCCCGACCGTGCCCGGACTTTTTGAACCCCCCGAACGGTAGCTCCACGCCTCCGCCCGCCCCATAGGTGTTGATGAACACCTGGCCGGCACGCAGCTCGTTGGCAAGCCAGTGAGCCCTGCCGACGTCGCGTGTCCAGACGGCCGCGATAAGGCCATAGTCTGTGCTATTGGCGACCGCGGCGGCTTCGTCGAGGTCGTCGAAGGTCGAGGCCACGAGCACGGGACCGAAGACCTCCTCCTGGGTTATCGCCGCGTCCGGCGGGACGCCGTCGAAGAGGGTAGGCTCGAAGAAGAAGCCGCCTTCTAAGCCTTCGTTTTGCGGCACGTCGCCGCCGAACATCAGCCGCGCTTCCTCCATGCCACGGCGGACGTACCCCTGCACGCGCTCTCGCTGGTCCCCGGAGATGATCGGGCCGAGGTCCGGGTCGTCGGGGCCAGGGCCAATGGTGATCCGCCCGAACCGCTCGGTCACCGCCTCCACCACCTCGTCGTGGATCTCCTTCTGCACGAGAAGCCGCGAGCCGGCGGAGCAGGTCTGCCCCGCGTTCTGGATGATGGAGTTGACGATGACGGGGGCGGCGCTCTCAACGTCGGCGTCGGCGAAGACGACGTTCGGCGACTTGCCGCCGAGCTCCAGCGTCACGGGGACGACGTTGTCGGCGGCGGCCTTGCTCACGATCTGTCCTACCTCCAGCGAGCCCGTGAAGGCGAGATGGTCTATGCTAGGGTGCGCGGCCAGCGCCGCGCCTGCCTCCTCACCGTAGCCGGGCACGACGTTCAGCGCCCCCGGGGGCAAGCCGGCCTCCAGCACGAGCTCGGCGAGCTTTATGGTGGTGAGCGGCGCCTCCTCGGCCGGCTTCACCACGCAGCAGTTGCCCGTCGCCAGGGCAGGGGCAATGGAGCGGCTGCTAATCTGGATCGGGTAGTTCCAAGGGACGATGTGGGCCGTGACGCCGTAAGGCTCGCGTAGCGTGTACACGAACGTCCCCTCCAGCGCCGGTATCGTGTCCCCGTAGAACGACTCGACGGTGTTGGCGTAGAACTCGAAGTACCGGGCGGCCACCGTGGCGTCGGCCCGCGCCTGCGTCAGCGGCTTGCCGGTGTCCATGCTCTCGAGCCGGGCAAGCTCCTCGTGGTCCCGCCGCAACAACTCAGCGATTCTGTGCAGGATCCTGGCCCGCTCGGACGGGATAGTGCGGCGCCAAGTATCCTCGTGAGTTCTCCGCGCCGCCTCCACCGCCTGGTCGATCTCGCCCTTACCACACCGCGCCACTTGCGCGCAGGGTTGCCCGGTGGATGGGTCCTGATCCTCGAACGTCTGGGCCGCCTCTACCTTCTCCCCGCCGATGATGGCGGGGTAGCTCTCTGCTGTTATGGTGCTCATCTGTTCTCCTCTCTAAGTCGGCACGACCGCCGGACGTGCCACTTTCTTCGCCTCCGCTCGCTCGATGGCCCTACCAACATCTTTCAGGGTGTATTCCTCATCGGTGAGTTCGTCGAAGGGATGGTCGCCGTGCTTGCGCTCCAGGAACCCCAATGCCCTGTGCAGATACAATGGTTGGTAGCGCACGAAACCCTGGACGCGTATCATCTTCCGGGTCATGAGGCCAGGGATACCTCGTGTTCCTTACCGACGCTCACGTTGCCGATCTCGATAACCCTCCCGCCGGGTCGCACGAGCTGCAAGGCCTCCGCGAATGCCGCCGGAACACCCGAAACCTCCAGGACAACGTCCGCGCCGTAGCCGTCGGTCAGCGACTGCACCTGACGCACCCTATCCCCGGCCTCCGGGTACTCATTCATGTCTACGATCTCTTCGGCCCCGAACCGCCGGGCGAGATCGATGCGTTGCCGAATCCCCTCGACCACTATGACCCGCGCCCCCATGTCCCTACCGACCGCCGCCGCGTAGAGACCGAGGCCGCCGGCGCCCTGGATCAAGAGGCTGTCACCGGTCGAGAGCCCCGTCTGGTGCAGCCCGAAGAGAACCTGCGAGAGGCCGCAGTTCGCCCCGGCCACCGTGTTGTCCGGAACGCTATCTGACACCTTGTAGAAGTATTGCTCCGGGTGTACGTAGTAGTGCGTGGCGAAAGCCCCGTGGAAGTGCGGGTCGTCTTCCGGGGGCTTGGACCAGAATGTGTATGCCTTCTGGCAGAGATTGAAGTCGCCCCGCAGACACGCCTGACATCTCCGACACGTCAGGAAGTACGGCGCGATCACCCGGTCGCCTACCTCCACCGGGTCCCCCGCATAGTCCGTGCTTACGCCTTCGCCAAGGGCCAGTATCTCCCCGACGAACTCGTGCCCCAGAACGCACTCGCGGATGAGCGGGTGGCGGAAGTGATAGATGTGCACCTCTGACCCGCAAACGTTCGCCCGACGGACCTTGGCGAGCACCGCCCCAGGCTCCGGTTCCGGGACCTCGAACTCCTTGACCGCGACCTCCGCCGACCCCACCAACGCCGCAACTTTCCCTTTCACCTGCCCGCCTCCTTCCCCGTAACATCCTCCGTGCGGAGGATGCATAAAATAGTATATCTTTTGTGTTTGTATCCCGAGCCTTGGCAACAGTAGATCTCC
>DATDKB010000516.1:0-5915 GCA_036520255.1 Rubrobacter sp.
TTGCGTTCACGGGTCCACGACCCGTACGGTCTCGTTCTCACGACGAAATATCTTACAATCCTCGCACAACAAAACAACACAACCCGTTAACAGTAGCCCGCGGTACCGCTACCCCCTGCGGCGGGGGTCGAGGGCGTCGCGCAGGCCGTCGCCGATAAAGTTCACGGAGAGTACGGCGAGGGCTATGGCGATACCGGGGAAGATGATGGCGTGCTGGCCCTGAACGAAGACGCCGAAGCCGCTGCGGAAGGCGTCGGTCAGCATCGCGCCCCACTCCGGGGTGGGAGCGCGGGCGCCGAGGCCGAGGAAAGAGAGCGCGGCGACGTCGAGGATGGCCGTCGCGAGCGTCAGGGTGGCCTGCACGATAAGGGGAGCCATACAGTTGGGGAGCACGCCAGAGAAGATGATCTGGGTGTTAGAGGCACCGATGGCCCGCTCGGCCTCGATGTAGTCCCTTTCCCTAACGCTGATAACCGCCGAACGCACCACGCGCGCGATCTGGGGCACGAAAACGACACCTACGGCGAGCATCGCGTTCACCAGGGAGGGACCCAGGACGCTCACGATTATGATGGCGAGCAGGATACTCGGGAAGGCCAGGATCACGTCCATCAGGCGCATGAGGCCAGAGTCGGTGTAGCTCCCGAAGTAGCCTGCGACGACCCCGATGAGGGTGCCGGCGGACGTCGCTATGGCCACGGCGGCGAGGCCGGCCGTCAGCGATATCCTGGCGCCGTAGATCACGCGCGAGAGTATGTCGCGGCCGAGCTCGTCCTGGCCGAACGGATGCGCCAGGCTCGGCCCGTCGAATTTCTCGGGAAGGTTCTGGTCCAACGGGCCGTAGGGCGCGATGAGCGGTGCGAAGACGGCAATGATGACGAAAATAGCCAAAACGACCGTCCCGGAGATCGCCAGGCGGTTGGAGAAAAAGGCCCTGACGAAATCTTCCCTGCGGCTGCGGGTCTTGACGTCGGAAGCCGCCTGGGTGTCCTGTTGCATTTGCGCTTCGGCCATTTCAGTACCTCACCCTGGGATCCAGTATCGCGTAGAGCACGTCCACGAGCAGGTTGATCAGCACGAAGAGCAGGGCTCCATAGAGCACGACGCCCTGTATCGAGGCGTAATCCCTGCTGCCCACGGCATTGTAGACATACAGGCCTATCCCCGGCCACGAGAAGATAATCTCCGTGATGATCGCACCCCCCATGAGCAAACCCGCTTGCAGTCCGATCACGGTTATCGTCGGCAGCATGGCGTTTCTGAGGGCGTGCTTGAAAACCACGCGCCAAGGGACGACCCCCTTGGCTCTCGCGGTCCTCACGTAGTCCTCGTTCAAGACCTCCAGCATGCTGGAGCGCGTCATCCGCATGATTACGGCCATGGGGATGGTCCCGAGCGCCAGGGCAGGCATTATGAGGTGCAACAGCCCGTCCCAGAATCCCGCGAAGTTGAGGGTGAGCAGCGAGTCCACGAGCACGAGCCCGGTTATGGCGGTGATGCCAGTCGTCGGATCAAGGCGGCCCGGAAACGGCAGAAGCTCCAGGTTGACGCCGAAGATCACGACCAGGATCATCGCCAGCCAGAAGATGGGCATGCTTATCCCGGTGAGCGCCAAAACCGAGGTCGTCTTGTCGAGCAGCGAGTACTGCCTGACGGCTGAAATCACCCCTACGGGGACCCCCACGAGAATGGCGATGAGCATCGCGAACGCAGTGAGCTCGAGGGTGGCCGGGAACCGCACCAGAAGCTCAGTGGTCACCGGCCGGCCGGTCACTGTGGAGTCGCCGAGATCTCCCCTGATCGCGTCCTTGAGGAAAAGACCGTACTGGACGAAGATGGGCTTGTCGAGGCCCATCTTCTCCCTGACCTGCTGGACCTGCTCCTGAGAAGCCTGTTGGCCAAGCATGATCTGGGCCGGGTCTCCGGGGATGGCGCGCACCATGAAGAACACGATTATGGATACCCCGAACAACACGGGGATTATCTGCAGTATCCTGCGTCCTATGTACTCCGCCAGGGCCTAGACCTCCGTCTGGGCAACGAGAACGGCTTTCGGCATTCCGCCTCTATTGCCCGCCCGCGATCTTCACGGTGTTGAAAGGCTCGCTGCTGGTCGGGTTCGGATCCAGGCCCTCCACCGTGTCCTGCGTGGCGAGAGGGGGCGTAACGTACGCTATGGGCACCCAGGGGGCGTCCTCGTGCAGTATGGCCTGCGCCTTGTAGTAGGCGTTCTTTCGTGCGTTCTCGTCCACGGTCGTCTGGCCTTTGAGAAGTAGCTTGTCTACCTCAGGGTTCTTGTAGTAGGCGACGTTCTGGGCGTTTTCAGAGGTGGCCGTCGCGCTGTTGAGCAAGACGTTAAGGAAGTTGTCAGGGTCGCCGTTGTCCCCTGTCCACCCGAGCAGGCACGTCGAATGCTCCCCACTACTCGTCTTGGTAAGGTAGGTGGCCCACTCGTAGGTTACGAGCTTGGCGCTGACGCCCACTTTCTCGAGGTTTTGCTGCATGACCTGCGCGACGCTCTTGGCGTCAGGCATGTAGGGGCGCGGTATCGGCATATACCACAGGTCTGTCTTGAAGTTCGCGGCTCCTGCGTCCTTGAGCAGCTGCTTTGCCTTGTCGGGATCGTAGGGATAGGGCTTGATGCTATCGTCGAAGTACGGCAGGAGTGAAGGGAAGTAGTTCGAGGCTACCTCTCCCTGGCCCCGTAGTACGCTCTCGACGATCTGGGGCATGTTGATAGCATAGTTGAAAGCCTGGCGCACCCTGGGGTCGTCGAAGGGCGGCTTCTCGTTGTTCATGGCCAGGTATCCAATGGTGTTCGGCGGCCTGAACTTCACCTCGAACCCTTGCTGATCCTCTACGGCGGGCACGTCGTCGGGCACGAGACCGTCGGCCGCGTTGAGCTGGTTGCCGGTCAGCGCCGCAACCCGCTGGGTATTATCCGGGATCGACTTGATGATGACCTGCTTGAGATGAGGTCCGCCGAACCCTTGGCTGGCGGGTGCGCTACTACCCCACCAGTCGTCGTTGGCCTTGAAGCGTATCTGGGAGTTTCTTTCCCAGGTAACGAACTTGTACGGGCCAGACCCTACAGGTTCCTCCCAGAAATCGTCGACATTCTTCTTTATGGCCGCCGGAGATGCTATCGCGAAGGGTGACATGGTGAGATTCCTCACGAATGGCCCTAGCGGCTCCTTGAGGTTGAACCGCACCGTGTACTCGTCCACAACGTCTACGCTCTCGATAACGGAGTCATCGTCGAAGCCTCCGAACTGGGCGGCGTAGTAGGCGAAATCCGAAGTATCGCTCCCACCACCCTTGTGGTAGGGGTTCTTGGTGTCCCGCCAGCGGTCGAAATTGAACTTGACCGCGTCGGCGTTGAACTCCGTCCCGTCGTGGAACTTGACGCCCTTGCGTAGCTTGAGGGTGTAGGTACGCCCACCGTTTTCCGGCTTGGGTATCTCCGTCGCCAGGGCCGGCGCTATGTCGAAGGAGCCCGGCTCGAATCGCAACAACCCATCAAAGATCTGGCGGGTAGCCCTCAAAGACTCGCCGTCGGTGACGTTGATGGGATCCAGCCCGACCGAGTCAGCACCCCTGCCGAAGACGAACGTACTGCTTCCCCCTCCGCCGCCACCTATGGTCCCGCCTCCGCCACACCCGGCCAGGCCGAGTAGCGTCACGCCGGTCAGGCCGGCCCCGCTCAACCTCAGGAAGTCGCTGCGGCTGATCTTCCGTGCTTCACCCGTCCGTGCCAAGGTAGCCCCTTTCCCTGTTGCTACTCTTTTTTCATACGGACCAACGTTCCGTACGGATGTTCCAGCAACACCCGTAAATTAACATTCCTTCCGGGCCGACGCTAGACCAACGGCAGGGTTCCGCCGGGCTCCTCCCCGCGCCTGAGCCTGTTGGCCGCGTTGTGCGCCTGCCGCGTGGTCTCGGGCAGCCTGTACCTCGTGCAACAGGCCAGTACGAGCCGCACGGAACTCTCGAGGTCTATGCCGTTCCCCACCGACACGTAGACGGGAGAGACCCCATCCCTGGTCCTTAGCACCTTGCCTACGATCTCCCCGCGATGCACGAGGTCCGTGGCGCTGCCTTTCTCCTTGCCAGGCTCCTCGAAGCTCCCCACGAGCAGGCTCTTGGCGCACCCCACGGTCGGAACGTCGAGGAAGATACCAAGGTGCGACGCCAGCCCCATCCGGCGGGGATGCGCGATGCCCTGCGCGTCGAGTATTAGCGCGTCCACCTCCGTCTCGACCTGCTCCAGAGCACCAACGACGGAGGGCAACTCCCGAAATGACAACAGCCCGGGAACATACGGAAACCGTAGCGGCGCTTCATAGCCCTTGACCTCGACGGGCGAGAGCCCGGGGAAATCTAACACCACGACCGTGGCGTAGGCCATGTCCCCCTGCGTCGAGACGTCCGCCCCGGCCACGCACCCTACGTTCGCGAGGTCGAGGGCGGGCCCGGCCACCACGCGGGACGCCAGCACTTCCTGCAACCGCCTCGCCTCCGGCGGTGAGAGATCCAAGCCGTGAAGCCCGCTTACCTTCATCCCATCACGTTAACAAATATGTAGGTCAGACCGAAAGCCCGACGGATAGTCGGGAGAAATTCCATAAAAAAAGACCGTCCCGACCGACGGAATCTGGAGGGGGGAATGGTTCCATCGGCCGGGGCTCGGTTTAATCTGAATCTTACCCTTAGTCTGTTACGTTATGATTGCCGCGATGTTACGGTGTCGTAACGTAACGGGAACACTTTGATTACAGACGGGTATCGCTGCGGCGAAATTCGTAAACTAACCGGTAGACGTTCGTATCCTAGCCGGTAGATGTCTAACCCTGAACGTGCGGGTGAACCTACTCCAGTAGGTTGCTTCTGGTCGTATCGCCGAGCATTCGGGGCGGTGGATCACCGCGAAAGCGGAAATGACGTAAGGAGGGCTCGGCTTGACTAAGGGCTACGCTGGGAACCTTGAAACCTGATGCCTGAAACCTGTAACCGCTTCTCGCAGCGGGAGCGTTTCGCGAGAACTCATCTCATAAATACCCGGAGCCTGCTACCGAGGGCGGACCTTCAGAAAAGGTCTACCTCAAAATATGCAACAAAACGCCACCTGTGTAGTGCTCGCCAAGTGGATCTAATCTCCTCTTTACCCATTTCTCATGAGATAGCTTCGAGGTGCCGGGCCGGATGATTCGAGTTTCGCGTCGACCTAATCCATGAGCGGCACGCGATCCTCGTAAGCGTTGCTCTTCGCTCGCAGGAGCGCGACGGCCAAGCCGAACCGCGAGTGGCTCTGCTGGTGCGGGATGCCCTTATCCTTGCTTAGGAGGACGCCGAAGCGCTTCTCGTCCAGGCGCAGTAGCTCGCGCTTCTTCTTGCCAGCCCAGCCGAACTCGGCCACCGTAGAGACCTCGCGCCCTTCGGCGAAGTTCCGCTTGAGGCGGCGATCTGTGAGACGGAGGCGGTCATCAGAGGCCACCCGCGAAGATTCGCATTCTCGTCCAGCGCGGACCACGCGCTCCCGCCCCGTTCGATTGTTGCGCGCCCGCGCGTCTGAGCCTGAAGATGGGCCCAGAACGCCCCTAAACCGAAGTGTCATGTAACCTCCTTCATCCTCCACGCGGACGGCCCACGCGTATCTTTCGCCGGCATGCCACACCCCTCGTCGCGTCTCGGGTGGTGGCGCGCCCAACAGGCGCAGCCCTTGACATTCTCGGGTTCGATAATAACATACATACAGTATGAATATTAATGAGGAAATCTGTATGGTCACGAGAAGTACCAGGCAACACCGCGGGGGCGACGCTACGGCGGGGCGTCCTGCGCTGGTGCACCACGTGGTGGCCAGGCGAGGCGAGGAGGGGTCGGAGGTACTTCGCGTATCCCTGGAGGGGAAGGGC
>DATDKB010000517.1:0-6240 GCA_036520255.1 Rubrobacter sp.
GTTGGCGGCCGAGGTGGCCACTCTCTTCGACTACCTCGGAAAGCGTTCGCACCGTGGGCCATCGGAACAACCTCGGGTCGTGCTGATCGAGGCCACCGGCCGCCTGATGGCCTGGCTCGACCCGTACTTCGACAACGTCGCCAGGAAGACGCTCTCAAACCTCGGCGTCGAGGTACGCCTATCCTGCCCCGTGGAGAAGGCGAGCGCCGACGGGGTCCTGGCCGGCGAAGACTGGTTAGACGCGGGCACGCGAGTGTGGACGGCTGGGGTGGAAGCCTCACCGCTGGTGAGAGACCTATCCGCGGATCACGACGCGACGGGCCGAGCTCACGTGGACCAGCACCTGACGCTGCCAGATCATCCGGAGGTCTACGTGCTGGGCGACGCGGGGGCTTACACCGAGCCGCGCCTCGGTCCCCTTCCCCCCACCGCCTCGGTCGCCGTGCAGCAGGGGCCCTGGGTCGCGCGCGATCTCAAGCGCCGGTTGCGCGGAGCCGGTAGTCGGCGCGGCAGGCCGCCGTTCCGCTTCTTCGACCGGGGCTACGTGGTAAGCCTCGGCCCAGAAAGCGCCGTGGCCGACGCCGTGGGTCTCAAGCTACGGGGTCCCGCGGCGCAGGCGCTCTACAGGAGCGTTTTGCTGTATTACCTGAAGAGCCGGCGCGACAGGCTTCTTACCGGCGCCGACTGGGCGATGGAGCGCACTCTGGGGCGGGTGGGATTCGGTAACCGTCAGCCATCTGCCTTCAGCGGTCAGCGAGGGCGCGAAGACACCACTTCCTGAAAGGCGACCATTCCGCTCGGCGCGATCGGCCCACGCACCTGAGCGGCGCGTCCTACAGGCTGCGTCCTGAGCCTTGCTGTGGCCTGTAGCCTGTGGCCTGTAGCCTCTCCGGTGCCAGGTGTCGCCCTACTATTTCCGGCACGTCTTCTAGCTGTACTCGCGTGTACCAGATGTCGTCCGGGTAGACGAAGACTACCGGGCCCTCCTCGTGGCGGCGAGTACAAGCGTTGCGGATCACGGCGGACGAAGGTATGCCGCGCCGGTCCACCTCCTCCTTGAAGGCTTCGAGAAGCTCGCCGCCCCTGGCGCCGCAGCGTCCTTCGCCCGGGGTGGCGCACACGAAGATATGGCACACTTTGCTCACAATCAGATTCTATGCCGCGATCAATAGAAGTCCAAGCACGCAGCGCGGCGCGTTATCCACCCACGAACCGCGCCGCGAAACTCTTCTGATCCTCCGTTCGCATCGAGGGCGGTTCGCGAACCACCCCCACAGGCAGTTCGTTCTAGAAGCTCGTTGCCGTCAGGCCCGTCTCCATGTGCTCCTGAACACGCCTGGCCATGCCGGTCTCCTTCGCGCTCTCGGCGACGGCTTCGGCTACGGCTGGGGCCACCCGCTCGTCGAAGACGGAGGGGATTATGTAATCCTCGGATAGATCCTCTTGTGGGATGACGTTCGCTATCGCCTCGGCAGCGGCGAGCTTCATAGGCTCGTCGATCTCGCTGGCCCTCACGTCGAGGGCACCCCTGAAGATGCCGGGAAAGCAGAGGACGTTGTTGATCTGGTTCGGGTAGTCGCTGCGTCCGGTGGCGATGATCCTGGCCTTGCCGATCGCCACCTCGGGCCGTATCTCCGGGTCAGGGTTGGCCATGGCGAAGAGGATCGGGTCAGGGTTCATGCTCTCGACGTGTTCGAGGTCGAGAACGTCCGGCGCGGAGAGACCGAGGAAGAGATCGGCCCCCGTGATTGCGTCCGAGAGGTCGCCGGTCCTGCCTTCTGGATTCGTGTTCCCGGCGAACCACCGCTTGGACTCGTTGAGGTCCTCGCGTCCCTCGTGCACGATGCCCCTCGAGTCGCAGCCGACGATGTTCTTGCCCCCGGCCGCCATGATGATCTTCGCGCAAGCCACCCCTGAGGCGCCGACGCCGTTCACCACGATGCGGAGGTCCTCCACCTTCTTATCGACGATCTTGAGGGAGTTGATCAGGGCCGCCATCACCACGACGGCCGTGCCGTGCTGGTCGTCGTGAAATACAGGTATGTCGAGCTCCTCCTTCAACCGCTCCTCGACCTCGAAGCACCGCGGGGCCGAGATGTCCTCCAGGTTGATGCCGCCGAAAGCCGGCGCCAGATTCTTGACCGTCTCGACGATCTCGTCCGCGTCCTTGGTGTCCAGGCAGATCGGAAACGCGTCCACGTTGGCGAACTGCTTGAAGAGGGCGGCCTTGCCCTCCATAACCGGCATCGCCGCCCGCGGCCCTATGTCCCCGAGCCCGAGTACAGCCGTGCCGTCGGAGACGACGGCGACGGTGTTGCGTTTGATCGTAAGGTTGAAGGCCCGCTCCGGGTCGTTGGCGATCGCCCTGCAGACGCGGGCCACGCCAGGAGTGTAGACCATAGAAAGGTCGTCGCGGGTACGAATCTGGAGCTTGGAACGGACCTCGATCTTCCCCCCCAGGTGCATGAGGAACGTCCTGTCCGAGACGTTTACGACCTTGACCTGGGGCATCTCTTCGACCACCTGGACGATCTTCTGGCCGTGCTCCGAGTCGCGGGCGTTCACGGTAACGTCCCGCACGGTCCTATCCTGGCTCATCCGCACGATGTCTACCGCGCCGACGAGCCCGCCCGCTTCCCCCACAGCAGTCAAGATCTTCCCCAAAGCCCCCGCCTCATGCGGAAACTCGACCCGCAGGGTCAGGCTGTAGCTCGCACTAGGTATCGATTCCACCTTGTTGCCCCTCTTCCTAGTAGACCCGCCCCACGGGCGGCACGAACGTGATTGTATTGCAGCCGGCGACGCCCGTAAACGGGCGGTCGAGCACGCCCCGGCCTGCGGCCTCCGCTTGTCGGCATCTCATCCGGTCATCTCACCCTCGGATTGTCGCGTCCGCGGATTTAAACCGAAACGGCGCAGGAGGAGCCACTTATCACGTGTAGTAGAGCCTACCTCCATAGCCTCGCTGAAATGCTGAAGCACTCTAAATCGGCAAATAGTCCGGGTCCTCGGGGAGGTCGATGCCTGGTAGCGCGTCGCGGCGGGCGAGGAACCATCGTCCGGATTCGCTTTCCGGGCCGGCCTCGGTGGCTGCCTGTTCGAGGCCGGCGCGCAGCTCGTGCAGGAGCGGCGGTCTCTCTCCGTAGGAGACCATCTCCAGCTCCGCGGCGACGGCGGCATCCACGAACTCGCCCCAGCGGCGCGAAAGGGGCGCGCCTGCCGCGGGCGGCGAGGCGAATGCGTCCTTGATCTCTCCCGGCAGCGACACCTGCGCGAGCATCTCGACGCGCCCCTGCTCAAGGACAGGCGTCTCCTCGTCGAGGTAGCGGCGGGCGGCGAAAAGTAGTAGCCGGGAGGGAACGGTGCGCTTGTTCCAGGAGGCTGCGACCGCCTCCCAGTCTATAAATGATCCTGCATAAAGTCTCCGCAAATCCACGAGACCATTCTAATGCAATAGCCCAGCGACGCCCTCGGCTTCTCGCGACCGAGAAGCTTGGCCGCCCCTAAGAGTGCATTTCAAAACTCCCGTTCGGGAATCTGAGGCTAAAGAGCACAGAGCCGAAATGGAGGAAACCAAGGTGGGATATCGTTACCTTCACGCTCACACTGCACCGATTGCACCAGGTTTTGAAATGCACTCTAAGTCGGGTTTCCTTCCTCGGTCAACTCGTCGGTCTCGCGGCCCGGACCTTCGGGGTCGATGCTCCCGAGCATCTCCGCCACGAGCACGGGGTCCGGCTCTTCGTCCAGATAACCGCCCCGCGCCAGCTCCCCGGCCACCTCCTCGGCTGGCCGCTCACGCATCTTGGGATCGTCCCGAAGAGCCTCCTTCAATGCGTCCATAACTCTATCCGGGTCAGGCCCCATCTGTATGTTGCCGCTAGTCATCTCGCCTCCAAGAAGTCGTCGTACATCTCCCACTCTAGCAGCACGACGGCATCGAAAAGTGTGGCCGTAAACAAAAAGCCGACAAACCAACCCCTGGTGAACGCCAACAACACGACGAAGCCCCCAAACACACGGTACTTCCCTACTCTCCGTGGATTCCCGCTTTCGCGGGAATGATGTAAGGTGAGATCTGCCCTGCGCCTCTCCCATCCAAACGCGAGTCCAGTCAAACCGGCCCGCCACGAAATGCCGAGCGCAGCTAAGCGGCGTGTCGAACCGCTGACAAGGCGCTGCAGGTGCCGTGCTGACGAGGCGCGGAGCGCCGTGCTGACAAGCGGAAGCCGCTAGGTCGGAGCGTGCTAGAACCCGCTCGAGTTGTCGCCCCTCAGAACGTCGAGGTCGCTCTCGTCGGCTTCGGGTAAGTCGAGCGAAAGGTCCCCCTGCGTGGCCTCTGCCATTTAACCTGACCAGATGTCCATGGGGAAGGTCTCGCCGTTCGGCTCGAGTACGCCGTGGACGCCCACGAGTGATTTTCGTCCCTCGGGGTAGCCGACCCACACGGAGGTGCATAGGCGGGGCGTGTACCCGACGTACCAGGCGTCGGCGAAGTTGTCCGTTGTTCCCGTCTTGCCGGCCGAAATGTGTCCTATCTCATCATCCAGATCGTGGAAAATGGTCGCGGTCCCGTCTTCCACCACGCCCCTCAAGACCTCGGTCTCGATCGCGGCCTCGTTGCCGCTGAGCACACGTTGTCCCCCGATCTCGTGGTCGTAGACCGCCTCGCTCTGGCCGTAACTGTTCTTTTCGATGCTCTCGATGAAGTAGGGCTCACGGTGGATACCACCACCCGCGAAGGTCGAGTAGGCCGAGGCCATGTCGAGCGGGCTCACGCCCGTGCCCAAGCTGCCTATGGCGGTCGACGGGTAGGGGGCGACGGGGCTCGTGATGCCGAGCTCTTCGGCCGTCTCGACAACGTCGTTAAGGCCCACGTCGGCGGCGAGTTGGACGAAGACCGTGTTATCCGACTCAGCCATCGCGTCTGAGACCGAGATCTCTCCCGGCTCTATAAAGTCGTAGTTGTGGATCTCGTAATACTTGTTCTGGAATTGGAAGTTCAAATCGCGTGAGACGTAGGTGCTCTGGGGAGAGATGTCGTCCCGCAGGGCCGCGGCGAGCACGATGGGCTTAAAGGAACTTCCTGGCTGGCGTCGACGGCAAGGTTGAACTCCCCCTCCTGGTCCGCCAGGGCCCTTATGGCCTCCGTCTGTGGTTCCACTGTAACCACGGCGGCGGCGGAAGGATCGTTCGGATAGGGCAGTACGTCCTGGGATGTCTCTATGGCCACGTGCTGGAGGTCGGGGTCCATCGTCGTGTGGATCCTGAGTCCCCCACGCTGCAAGGCCTGCGGCCCGAGTTCCTCCTCCACGTCGCGTCTGACCTTTTCGAGGAAAGGCGTATACGCGGGGTCCTGCGGCGGCGGATCTGGGGCGAGGTTTAGGGGTGTGGCCTCCGCAGTCTCGCGCTCTTCGCGGGAGACCATGCCCTGTTGCTGCATCAGGCGCAGAACCCTGTCGTGGCGCTCGCGGGCCTGAGGCACGAGGACGTCGCCTTCCCAAGTCACGTAGGTAGACAGGGCGTGCAGAAAACCGGCGAGCGTGGCGGCCTCGGAGATGTCGAGGTCCTTCGCGCTCTTGCCAAAGTAGGTCTCGGCCGCCGCCTCCGCGCCGTAGGCGCCGTCCCCGAAGTACACGGTGTTCAGATAGGCGGTAAGGATCTCGCCTTTGGAGTGCTGGCGCTCGTAGGTGAAGGTGAGCGCGGCCTGGACGAATCGCCTGCGAAAGGAGGTCTCAAAGCGCTCGCCCTCGGCAACGTAGAGGTTCTTCATGAGCTGCTCCGTAATCGTGGAGCCACCCTCATCGACGTGCCAGGATCTGAAGTCGGTCCACGCCGCACGGGTGAGTCCCTCGGGGTCGAAGCCCCAGTGGTCGTAGAAGCGCCGGTCCTCGACGGCGACGACCGCGCCGGGTAGACGGTCTCCGAGCCCCTCGAAACCGACGGTCTCGCGGCTCTCCACGACGGAGAACTCCCCTATCTCGTTTCCGTCCACGTCGTAGACGTAGGAGTTCTCGGCGAGCTCGGGGTAGGTCCGGGCGAGATCGCCCTCGAACTCCTTGGCGACGAAGAGGTACAGGCAGGCGACGACGATAACGGCTGAGACGCCGAGGATCAAAGCGAGGTTGAAAAGAGCGCGTAGGCCCCGAACGAAGCGTCCGAGCGGGCGCTTCTTCGACATCTTCTTGCTGATTTCGAAGAATTTGCTCACGGCCCTCCGGCCGTAGTCTACCCCAACCG
>DATDKB010000518.1:0-2718 GCA_036520255.1 Rubrobacter sp.
AGCGACAGGCGCACGTAACCTTCGCCGAGCTCGCCGAACGCGCTCCCGGGTGCCACAGCCACGTGCTCGAGCGCTATGAGGGACCTGGCAAAATCCAACGAGGGCATGCCGGCCTCCGAGACGTCGGTCCACACGTAGAAGGCCCCCGACGGTCGACTGGAAGGCAGACCGCCGCGATCGAGAATGCCGAGCAGCTCGTCCCGCCGCGCCCTGTAAGCCTCGCTCATCTCTCGCACGATGGCCTGCGATCCGGTTACGGCAGCCAGGGCGGCCATCTGGGCCGGGGTGTTGACGCACGAGATAATAGGCTCCTGCATCCCCGTGAGGATCCTGGCCAGGTCGGGGGGCGCTACCAGGTAGCCCACACGCCACCCCGTCATCGCGTAGACCTTGGAGAAGGAGTAGATCGACACCAGCCGGTTGCCCTGTTCGACCACCGACCCGGCGCTGACGAAGGCGTCGTCGAAGACGACCTCGTCGTAGACCTCGTCGGAGATGAACCACAGGCCCCGCCCACGGGCGAAGGCCAGCAACCCTTCCATCAGTTCGCGGGGCACGACCGTTCCGAGCGGGTTCGACGGGCTGTTGACGAGGATCGCCCTGGTGCGCGGGGTCACCAGGCACTCGAGGTCCTCCAGGCGGGGCAGAAACCCTCCCCCGGCGACCAGTGGATAGGAGAGCACGCGGGCACCGAGCAGGTGGGCGATCATGCGGTAGTTCGGCCAGGCGGGGTCGGGCAACAGCACCTCATCGCCCGGTTCGAGCAGAGCGCGGAGCGCCAGGTAGAGGGCCTGAATACCTCCCTGCGTGACCACCACCTGCTCCGGGCTTGCACCGTAGCCGTTGCGCCGGGCGACCTTCTCCGCCAGGGCCTCGCGCAGCTCGGGCATTCCGGCGTTGGGGGCGTAGCGGGTAAGGCCCATCCGGGCGGCCCGGTGGGCAGCTTCCACGACGTGTTCGGGGGTAGGGAAGTTCGGCTCCCCCACTTCGAGGTGGATGGCTTCGGGGTCCTTCCAGGCGAGCTCCATGACCTCGCGTATGCGCGAGACGGGCATCGAGCCGGCGATCGAAGAGGCAGGCCTGGACATCTCACCGGATCGGGTGGTGATCTCCTCGGGGGGCAATTGGCTTCCTCCTCTGCGTGCGCCACGCCAGGTCATCGGCTGGCAGGTGTGGAATACATCCCTCTATTCCGGACTAAGAGGTTGCGCTAACGCTAGAGATCTTGTCGGGCGTTCATCCTAGGTACCCTCGGAGGGCAACGAAGGACGCGTTGGACGCGTTCATCACCCTCTCCCCATTAGCCAAGGTTGCTGAACGAATTCTCCTCTCTCTAAGCCGCGGCGCGGCAAGCTGTGTAGTCTCCAGCTGCCAGCGTCCCCTCGAAACTGTCTTTACCATCGCAGCGCCGCTAATTTCTCCGGCTCGTGCACAAAGCCGCTGGTTCCTACCCTGGCACCCGTGCGGACTACCTCACGGTCCGCGAACAACCTTGCGCAAGTAAGCGATTCCCGCTACACCCCCAAGCAGCGTGGCCAGCGCGAGTAGCAGAACCTCTAACGTCATCCCACCTGTCTCGGGCATCCCGTGCACCCCCGCAGAACCAGAGGCGGAAGCGGATGCTGAGGTGGACGCGGATGCTGAAGCGGTGGCTGAGACTGAGGCCGATGAAGAACCGAAGAGCGCGCTTATCATCGCGTTGTGGATGTGGGTGTTCTCGTAGACGCCGACCAGGTTCTCGCCTCCCGGACCCATGGCTGTGACCGGCACGTCTTCGGCCGTGTGGTTGGTCGTGGTCCAGTCCACCAGGAACTTCTTGTCGGAGTTGGCCACCCGGTACGGACCGTCCTCCTTGGTCCGCCCCGCGCCCGATTCGTTGGGGTATGCCGGGTCGCTCTGAATCTCGTTGGTGTCCTCTATCGCGAGGCTGCCGGTCTCGTGGTCGGCGGTTACGATCACGAGCGTGTCGGGATCACTTTGCGCGAAAGACTGCCCGACCTTTACGGCCTCATCGAGCTGCTGCCCGGCCTTGGCGACGAGTCCCGCGTTGCTCTGGTGGGCCATCTCGTCTATGCCCTCCTCCTCGACCATGAGGAAGAAACCGTCGGGGTCCTGCGAGAGGATTTCGAGGGCCTTCTGCGTCATCTCGGGCAGGGGCACGACGGGGTCGTAGACCGCCTCGTCACCTTCGGGCGCCTGCTGGAACATCTCCTCGTTGGCGAAGAGCCCGAGCAACCGCGGTCCGCTCGCCGTCTGGAGTCCTGCGGCGTCCGTTACGTACTCGTAACCCTCCTCCTGGGCTTTCCGAGTCAGGTCGCCCTCAGTGCCGATGCTTTTCTCCTCAGGGTCTACCTTCGGCTCGTCGGGGTACGCGCCGAGCTTCCCCTCTGGGTACCAGTAGTCCTCGCCCCCGCCCAGGATCACGTCGGGCTTGCTCTCTTCGATGTACTGGCGGGCGATCTCGCTCTGCTTGTCCCTGTCCGCGATGTGGGCGCCGAACGAAGCGGGGGTGGCGTCAGTCACCTGGCTGTCGGTCACCAGCCCCGTCGCCTTCCCGGCCTGCCCGGCGCGCTCCAACACGCTCTGAACCGGGTTTTCGTCGGCGTCTATGCCGACAGCGCCGTTGAAGGTCTTGACGCCGGTGGCTATGGCCGTGCCCCCGGCGGCCGAGTCGGTGACGAACGCCTCCGGGTCAAGGGGACTTGTCTCGGACCTACC
>DATDKB010000519.1:0-2586 GCA_036520255.1 Rubrobacter sp.
GAAGGCGCTCTACGAGGAGTGGATCACCATCCAGGACGTCACCGACGACCTCGATGGGCCCGAAGGGAAACGGTAAGCAAGGGCCCTACGCGACCCCTACGCGACGCCGTCCCGTTACAACAGCCCCTCGGCCTCCTGCAAGACCTCGAACAGATCCTCGAGGCAGGCATCGTGGACCTCCGAGATCTTCCCGTCCAGTTCGATCGTGGCGTCCATTCGGTCGGTGATGAAGACCCGGATGCGGCACAAAACGCCCTCTGCCAACGCGGGCGGCAGCCCCGCTTCGCCGGCGTCTTGCACGAGCACGTGCGGCCCGAAGCGCTCGGCTCTCCCGTCGAGGGGCCAGGGACGCGCGAGCAGCACGTCGAAGTCCGGGCGACGGCGGTGGATAGAGAGCGCGAGTGTCTCCCTGTACAGGCGCGGCGAAATGGTGAGGAGTATTCGCATGAGGAACGCGTTCCTTCCTGCAGACAAGGACCGCATGAAAGGGCACGCAGAGATCATCCACCTTGTAGTGGTCTACTGAGCATACACCCACCGCGCCTGTGCACAAGGGGTCCCGTTTGAAAATGTATCCAACGGTGCAGGATGTCTGAACCGAACATCGCGCCCCGGAGGAGGCACTGTGTCCCGCAGTATCTTGACACGCGCCCCGTTTTTGGATAATGTATCCAATAGGAAAGGAGACCGAATGGGACGAAGGGTAAGGATCCTGCACGAAGGCGGGCCGGCGTGGGGTAGGTTCGAGGGGGAAGAGGTCGTTCTGGAAGGGGGTGGTCGGGTCCCTGAGGCGGAGGCCGGGTATCTGGCGCCGGTAGAGCCGACCAAGATCCTCGCGGTCCACCTGACCTATCGCAGCCGCGTAGACGAGTACGCGGCGCGCACGCCGCCGCAGCCGTCGTACTTCGTCAAGCCGCCGACGACCCTGAACGGGCACCACGGTGTGCTCAGGCGTCCGCGGGGGACCGAGTTCCTCAACTACGAGGGCGAGCTCGCGGTCATCATAGGGCGCCGGATGAAGGGGGTGGCGGAAAGAGACGCTCTCTCTTACGTCGGCGGCTACACGTGCGCCAACGACGTAGGGTTGCACGACTTCCGTCATGCGGACAGGGGTTCCATGCTGCGGGTCAAGGGGCAGGACGGGTTCTTGCCGCTGGGGCCCGAGGTGGTCTCGGCGGATGAGTTCGACCCCGCGGAGTTCAGTCTTCGGACCTACCTCAACGGGGAGGTCGTGCAGGAGGGGGGGTCCGACGACCTCATCTTTCCCGTCGCCTACCAGCTGGCCGATCTGTGCCGTCTTATCACGCTGGAGCCAGGCGACGTGGTCCTGACCGGGACACCGGCGAACTCGAGGCCCATGCAGCCGGGGGACGTGGTCGAGGTGGAGATCGACGGCATCGGTCGCCTCGCGAATATTGTGGAGGAGTGGGACGTAGAACTTTCGGGACCTGGCGAGCAGCCCGAGACCTCGGCTAACACGCTGCACGTTGCGCTCGCTGTCCCGGAGGATGTGGCCGAGCGGATGATCTCGGAGGGTGGCGGGTGAGGTTCGGGGACATGCCCAGTGCTGGTCGTTGGCGTCGGGGAGAACAGAGTGCGATGCCGGGGCCGACGCGTGCCTGATTCCGCCGCTTTCCGCCGCGTCCTGATCGACCGCGTCCTGAGCGGCGTGGAGGACTGGGAGGCCCGTTGGGGCACGACCATGAGCACACATCTTCCCGAAGACGTGGAGACGCTATTGGACGAGTATGCCGCTCGCATGAGCGCCAACTTGCCCTTCTACCATCCGCGCTACGCCGGGCAGATGCTTAAGGCGCCGCACCCCATCGCGGTCGCGGGCTACCTCGCCGCCATGATCATCAACCCCAATAACCACGCGCTGGACGCTTCGCAGGCCACCTCGCCGATGGAGTTCGAGGTCGTGCGCATGCTCGCCGACATGTTTGGCCTGCCCGACCAAGCGCTAGGTCACCTTACCTCCAGCGGCACTATCGCCAACCTCGAGGCGCTCTGGGTCGCCAGGGAGTTGCGACCGGACACCGCCGTCGTTTACTCTGAGGGCGCCCACTATACCCACGGGCGCATGTGCCAGGTTCTCGGTGTGCGCTCGCGCGCGGTCCCCGCCAACCCCGACGGCCGCATCGACCTCGACGCTGCCGAAGCGGCCTGCCGGCGTGGAGATGTGGGCACCCTGGTGCTCACGCCTGGCACCACCGGGCTCGGGGCGGTTGACGACATCCACGAGGCGATCACCCTGCGCGAGCGTTACGGGGTCCGCCTGCACGTCGACGCCGCCTACGGTGGCTTCTTCGTGCTGCTTGGTGGCCCCGCTTTCGAAGCCATCGCTTTGTGCGACTCCATCGTCGTCGATCCGCACAAGCACGGCCTCCAGCCCTATGGCTGCGGTGCCGTGCTCTTTGCCGACCCCTCAGTCGCGCGCCTCTACCGGCACGACTCTCCGTACACCTACTTCACGAGCGACGAGCCGCACCTGGGTGAGATCTCCCTGGAGTGCTCCCGCGCCGGTGCCGCCGCCGGCGCCCTGTGGCTCACGCTCAGGGCGCTGCCCTTACGGCGCGACCGTGG